>CANQIS010000042.1 GCA_947624115.1 uncultured Bacilli bacterium | reverse complement strand
TTACCAAAATCAATTTTTCCTATATAATACAAGCCTTAAATTAAATTTTTTATTTTTTTCGTGTTTTTAACCTGAATAGTCTAATGAAAATTTATAAATATCATCGGTATTATATAACTTGAATAATATTATTTATAAAAAAATAACATATAAAAATATGCTATTAAATAAAGTATAAACGTTAATTATAAATACCATAACTTTTTATTATTTTTTCTAACTTCTTTTATGATACCACTTCCTAAACATTCTTCATTTTGGTAAAAAACACATGCTTGTCCGGGGGTCACTGATTTAACACCTTGTTTATATTTGACAATTATCTCATTTTCTAAATATTCTAATTCGACATCATTATCTGGTTGGCGATAACGAAATTTAGCAGTACATTTCGTTGGTTTAGTATCACTAATCCAATTTATATTTTCAATTATTGCTTCATCACTTATCAAATATTCATTTTTTTCATTTAAAGCAACATATAAGATATTTTTTTCGATATTTTTTCCAACGACAAACATTTTGTCACTATTACCACCAAGATTTAACCCCCTTCGCTGCCCGATAGTATAGTACATTAATCCAATATGCTCCCCTACTTCTTTATTAGTATCAATATCAATAATTTTACCAGGAGTATTAGGTAAATAGTTTTTTAAAAAATCTTTAAAATGACGCTCACCAATAAAACATATTCCTGTTGAATCTTTTTTATTAGCAGTAATTAAATTGTAATCTTTTGCGATTTTTCTAACTTCAGTTTTTTCCATGTCACCAATAGGAAATAAAACATCTTCAAGTTGTTTATTAGATACTTGAGCTAAAAAATAAGATTGATCTTTATTTTTATCTATACCACGATATAATTTACCATTTTTAGTTTTGGCATAATGTCCAGTTGCAATAAAATCAGCCCCTAATTTTTTTGCTTCCTTTACAAAAGCATCAAATTTAATATATTTATTGCACATAATATCAGGATTAGGAGTTCTTCCTTTTTTTAATTCATCTAAAAAATAAGTAAAAACATAATCCCAATATTCTTTAACAAAATCAATTCTATGTAAAGGAATATTTAATTTTTTACACACGGATATAGCATCGTTATAATCTTGTTCTTGAGGACATATATTGTTATTTAAATTTGGATTACCTAAAACATCATTATTTATCATACTATCCCAATTACGCATAAATAATCCAATTACATTATAACCTTGCTCAATCAATTTGATAGCAGCGACACTACTATCTACTCCCCCACTCATACCTACAACAACTGTTTTCATATATTATCTTTCCTTACTGATATAAATTATAGCACACTCTAGAAGAAATTTCAAAATAAGTTATGAATATTTTTAAGTAAAAAAATAAAATAATATTTGATTTATATTCTTTTTTAGAGATAAAAAGCAAAAAATACTAATTATATTTTAATATTAGTATTTCATTTAATAATAGTAATTACTGGTCTGATTTGTTCTCCACCATCACCTTGACCATATGATGCTCCCATTTCTCCTACAAAATTACTATTTGTTCCTACTATTCTATAGGCCCTTCTACATTCACTACTAAGTGGGCCAGAAAAGGCTGTCATTGTCCACCAAAAAAAAGAATCTAACCAATCATTTGACGTTACCTTTGTAATAAGATTAAGTTTTGGTATTTTACCTATATTATCATATTTGTCCTCTACCACATGTCCTGTATAAGGCAAAGTAACATCTTTGTAATATGGACTTATATTATAATATTCTGATACTGTTATTAATCTTACTTTATCACTTACATAACCTTTATGACAGGCTACTCCAAGATTATCTATTTCACTTTTTAAATAACCACCATAAAAAAATTCATTTGTACTCCCCATTGCTGGATCAATACATATATCAGTAGTCATTAATTTATTTGTTCCAATATTATTTTCTAACTCTGTTAAAAATTCGCCATTTAAATATGTTCTAATTTGTGATTTATCCCAACTATATTGATAATATTTAGTACCATTAATATCTACTAAACCACAATTATTTGTTTCATCGGCTTTATCAGTGCAATGTTCTAAACTTTTTATTTGATTTGCGTCCATCAAAAGTGTTAGATATTTACCGTCATCACTAATAACATGCCAATTATAGTTTCCAAGTGTGTATGGATCTCCGCTATTATATTCACGTATTCCACAATATGTTTCATCATTTAAATAATTACAAGTAAAATTATTTATATTAAGATTAGTTGCTTGAATGTTTTTACCACTATTACTTATTGTTATTGTTCCACTATTAGGCTTTGTTCCTTTAAAATCTAATGTAGTTAAATTATCAATATCATATCCATTTAATTCTGTTTGTAATATACAACCATCGGTTGTACATTCAAAAGTAAGTGCTTCATCTGGAAAGCCTCCATTATTTTTTAACATAAAACTTGTTACATAATTCTCTGCTGATTTTATAATACCACTTGTTGTATCTTCGGCAGCACTCTTTCTTGCTTTATTTAAAATATTTAAGATTTGTGGTACGGCTATTAAAGCAATTACTGCTAGTATTACAATTACTGCTAATAACTCTATTAATGTAAATCCTTTATTTTTTATACTTTTTGTCATCATAATTTAAATACCTCCTATTCATTATGATATTTAAATTATAACACTCGTAGTTAATAATTGCAATACCTTTTTTATTTTATTTATTTTTAATTTATAAGAATTTAATAATCAATTTTAAAATTTCAGGAGTTATAAATATTTCAATTAAAGATGTAATGATAATAAAGATTATAGAAATTAATAATACTTTAAAGTATTTATTCATAATAAAACGAAAATCGATTGATTGTTTTTTAGCAACTGTTTGGATTATTTTAAATGATAATGATAGTGAATACATTGCTAGGACTATATATATAAAAATATTAATAATTAGATGGGGAAATATATAACCTAAGGCTAGTAAACAACCTTTTAGTTTATAGTTAACAATAATGCTTGATACTGAAAAACCTAAAACAAAAGTTTTTGAAAAAAAGATAAATAAGGTAATAGGAAAACCTATAATCGAAATTCCTAATAGCCACATAAAAATAATAAAGCCTAAATTAGAAATTAGTGAGTTAATAAAACTGGCTTTATAATCTAAATTATTGTTTTGTAAATTATAAATGAAAGTATTAAGACTATCGCTTACTAATTTACTATCGTCAGAATTTAGAGCAATGTTTAGAATTGTTCCAACTATAATACCTATAATACCAATAATACTTAGAAAAATTATCATATTGCGATTTTCTTTAAATATGCTGTTAATCTTGTCCATCAATTTCTTCATATATTGCCACCTCTATAAAATCATATTTATATTAGAAAAAAATATTCCATATTTTTATATTTTATTGTATAATTTTATATGAGGTGTTATTTATGAATAAAAAAGCACAAAAAGTAATGGTAATTTTTATGTTAGTTGCAGTTGTAGCAATGTTTGTATCATCACTAGTATTTATTAATTAAAAAAAATTCATGATTTTATTTCATGAATTTTTATTTTAATTTAGAACTTATTAATTTTCTTATTGTTTCAATTTCTTCATATTTATCGTTATTTTCATTATGCTGTTTTTTAGTTATTTTGTTAGTTATTACAATGGCAATGATAAATGACAAAACAGAGATGATAATTCCTATTGTAGTAAATTTTTGAACGATTAAAAATAGTCCAAAAATAAATATAATAGTAATAAGACTAATTAAAGATATTAATTGAATTTTATTTTTCTGATCTTGTTCTAATTCAGTAATACGTGATTTTAAGTAGTCTAATTGTTCATCTTTAGTTAAAGACATTTTCTCCATATTAGTAATAACATTATTATAAATTATTTGACTTTTTGTTTCATCTTTACTATTGATTATTATATTAATAGTATTTTTTTCTTTTTTCATAATTATTCTTCTTTCTTTTAGAAGTTATTATATAAATTATAAGTGAAAAAGTCAATAATTAATTGTTATTTATCTTTTTTTCTTGCCTTTTATAAATATCTTACATATATTTATAGAGTCTTTAAAGGTTTTATATCGCGATGTTTTATTGTTATTAATATAAATGGTGTTGATAGTAATTTCAGTTATATTAAATTCTTTTTTAATGCAATAAATTAATACATTTGTTTCAAAATCAAAATGATTACCATCTAAAAAGCAAATATCGTTTATTAGTTTTTTAGGGTATACTCTAAGACCGGTTTGTGTGTCTGTTATTTTCTTTTTATAAAATAATTTAAACATTTTTGAAGTAAAACTATTTCCTAATTTACTTCTCAATGGAACATTTTTTTGTTTAAAGTTTCTAACACCTAAGATTAAACTATTGGCATCATAAAAATTTATAAGATTGCAAACGTCTTCAATACTATGTTGATTATCATCATCAATAGTTATAATGCCATCATATTCTTCTGATAGATTTCTAATGTAATAGCGAAAACCTGTTTTAATAGCCGCACCTTTTCCTAAATTAATTTGATGAGTTAATATAATACAATAATTAAATTTCTTTAATTCATTAAATATATCTTTTTTTATTGAACCATCATCAATAATTATTATTTTGTTAAAGCCGATTTTATATAATTCTTTTACGTAATTAATTAGGGTGTCATTTGGATTGAATGATGGGATAAGTGGTAAAATTTTATTCATATAAAAACTCCTATTTTTCATTTCCTATTTCGTTTAATAAGGCATCAACGATACCATCAACATATTTATCAATATTATTATTTAAATTTGTTAAATCTTTTTTACTTGTGATATACGCAATTTCTGCTAAATAACTCTCTATTCCCACATTTGAATTATAATTGTAATTATAATCAGTTCCATCTCTAGCATCTTTATAAGCACCGCTCATATATCCACCAGTTTCCCTTATAACAAAATAATAGGTTGTTTTATTAGAAACATCATAAGGTTTATAGTTATTTGCAATGGCTGTTTCATATGCTTCATTTAAATCAATATTTTGAAAAGTTCTAGTATAAACACCATCTAATTTTTTGAAAGCATTATTAGTAGAATAATTTGTATTAGCCGTTTTAACAATTGATTTAGCCAAATTTGAAGCAAATGTATAATCAACATTATAGGCTGTGTAAATTTCAAGTCCATTGTCATTATATGCATTACTATTTAAATGGATTGCAAGTAAATATTTGGCACGTGAAGCATTAGCAATATTTACTCGACCGTTGTCACCATAATTTGGTAATCTTTCACTTGATGATAAATCGCCTCTAGTAAGTTTTACCTTTAACCCATGTTGTTCTAGTTTTTCTTTAATTTTAGAACTAATTAAATAAGTAAAATCTGTTTCACAGTAATTATTATCGCAAGCTCCTTTATCTACACCACCATGGCCTGGATCAATAACAACATCATATATTTCTTTAGTATTAGAGGGCGTAATATTTAAACTTATAGTATCATTTTTATTTTCAAATTCATAGTAATTAAATTTATTGTTTTTTCTGATAGAATAATATTCTGTTAAATCATATTTAGTTGTATTATTTAGTTTGTAATATTCAATCTTTTTACCATTTATAGCTTCAATATATAGATTGTATATACCTGTTGATAGGGAATCTAATAGAAAACCGTTATTTAATTTATCTGAAATTTCAAAATAAATATTTTCTTCAGTTTCTTTATAAGTTAATGGTATTTCAATTGGCTCTTTTGCATAGAAAATTAATTTTAATTCTTGAAAGTCTTTATCAATTTTATCAATATCTATTGTACCATTTAAATTTAAATGATTTCCATAAATATATATTTCATCAATTATTGCTTCATTTTCTGTCTTTAGAAGATATGGTTTTTGTTTTTTAAAAATTAATTTAAATATAAACATTATTAAAATAATTATGATAATTAAAATAAATATTTTTTTAATTAGTATTTTCTTTTTTTTCATAAATCATACACCCTACATTAATTATAACAAAAAAAATATAATAAGTTATATATTTTTTGATTAAATTATTTTTCTTTTTTTAGTATGATGTAATCTATGTCACTATGGTATAGAAAATTTAATTTGTGAAATACTTTAGGAGACATATGAGAAAATTTTAATAATCCACCTGTAATAATAAGATATATCGTTTTATTATTTATTATAATTTTTTTTATTCCTCTTGTATTATCTGGAAAAAATTTTCTTTGAGGACTAACAAAGCCTATATTAGATGGTAATTTTTTTAAGAGAGGAAAAACTAATCCATCATGCATATGCCCTGATAATATAAGATCGATATTTTGATTTATTTTTAATTTAGATAAAAGATCAGTAGTTATTCTTTGAGGAGAATGAATCATTAAAATATTAAATTTATTATCATAATATTTATTTGGAAATGCTTGATTTAATTCTTTAGTTAAAATTTTAGTACTTTCATTACAACCATAATATTTCTGACTTGGTGTGTAACCAATTATTCTAAAATTATTATATTCATAAATTGAATTATGTAATAAATTTAAATTTGGATTAGCATTAGCCTTAATCATTTTTTGCCAATATCTAAGCGAACGAAATGATAAATTATCAGTTTTATGTTTTTTAGCATTTAAAAAATCATGACTACCTAAAGAAATAAAGGTTGGCGCAATATGGGCAATTGTATTTAAAATTTTTAATAAATGTTTTTCATTTTCTTCGTTATTTAAATATCTAAATTCATCAATAATATCACCACATATACAAATAAAATTAGGTTTAATTTTAAGTAAATTTTTAATTAAATTATCGATTAATTGTTCATTATAATTATCCCATAAATGAATATCCGCAATTAAAACTATTTTTGTAGTTGCATCTATTTTGCTACTTTTTATTATTCTTTTATTTATTTTAATCATATAATCACCTGTTAAAAATATATTTAATTATTTAATGTATTATTATTGTAACATAAAAGAGTGAATAAATCACTCTTTAGTTTTCTGCTTCTTCTAACATATTTGTAATAAATATACCATATCCTTTTTTAGGATCATCGACAACGACATGAGTTACAGCTCCAATAATGTTGTCGCCTTGAATAATTGGTGAACCACTCATTCCTTGAATTATTCCGCCTGTTTGCTCTAATAATTCAGTATCAGTTATTTCAAATAAGATGTTTTTTGTTTTTTGTTCTTCATTAGAGATTCTTAAAATATTAATAGAATATTCTTTAATTGTCGAATCATTTAATACTGTTAAAATTTTTGCTTCTCCTTTTTTTACTTCATTTGGCTTTGCTACTTTATACAATTTTTTATTTGGTATTTCTTCAGTGTATTTACCAAATATTCCTTGTTTAGTGTTTTCGAAAATACTACCATCTACTTGGTCAGTATAAAATCTAGCATTTTTTTCACCAGGGTTTCCGTTTTCACTTTTTTGAATACTAGTAACATCAGTTTCAAAAATCTTTCCATCTTTTACTTCTAAAATTTGACCACTATTTTTTTCAATTATTTCGTGTCCTAAAGCACCAAATAATTTAGTATTTGGGTCAATAAAACTTAACGTACCAACTCCTGTTATACTATCTTTGACGTATAATCCTGTTTTTATAACATTATTATTATCTTTATATAAAGTTAAATTGGTAGTTTGTTCTTTATTTGCTCTAATGTAACCGACTTTGACTGTATCATTTTCATGATAATTACTAATTGTTTGAACCATTTCGTTAATATTGTTTATTTTAGTATTATCAATAGAAATGATTGTATCTCCTATTTGCAGTTTAGCATTACTAGCTGGATCGACGTCGTTTATTTTATATGTTCCAACGACAATAACACCTTTAGAATTTAATTCTATACCAATATTTTCTCCTCCAGCTATAATGTACTCTGAATAGGCAAATACATTATTTGGTATAATAAATATAGAAAGAAGTAGCAGCATAAATGCTTTTTTAAATTTTTTAAAAAACATTTAAACATCTCCTTTTTCTCGATATAGATTACATTATTATTATGAAAAGAAAACTCGCAAATATTAAAAAAAATAACTAAATTAACTTAGTTATTTCTACCAATTTATTTTATTAATTTTTTTTGTAAATTATTATTTTTAAATGAATTAGTTGTTAATTTAGATAAGTCTTTTAAATCAGCATTTATTATAGGTAATAATTCGTCGATATATGATATTAAATCACTTGAAAAGTAATGATAATAATTAGTTGGATCGATAATACCATCGATAGTTTTTGTTACTTTATCAATATTATTTTTTGAAAATTTAATATTAGTTGTTAATTCTTTACTATTAAATTTAAAAATTAATTATTTTCTTCTAGTTTAAATTCTTCTAAAGTACCATTTTCAGAAACGATTTTTGTTACCTGTTCTTCCACTTTTTTTAGTTGTTCATCACAGTCTTTAACTAATTTCATTGCTTTTGTATATTTTTCAATTGATTCTTCTAAAGATGTATTACCATTTTCTAGTTCGTTGATAATATTTTCTAATTCAGTAATTTTTTCTTCAAATTTTTGTTTTTTTTCAGCCATTATTCAGTCCTCACTTTTTCTATTTTAGTTTCAATTGAACCATCAGATAATTTGATCGTTAAATTATCATTTTTTGATAAATCTTTAATTGAATTTATTATTTTATTATTTTTATAAGTAACACTATATCCTCTTTTTAATACTTTTAAAGGATTAATTAACTCCAGTTTTTCAATAATATTTTCAATTTTCTGTCGGTTATTTTTATATAAATTTTCAGGATTTTTTAATATATAATTATTTTTCAAAAAAATTAATTTATCAATATTTTTATCTAACTTAATTTTTAATAATTGGTTTAGTTTTTCAATAATTAAATCGATTTTTTGCTTCTTATTATCATACATTATCAATGGATTTTTAATGACAAAAGAATTCTTAATAGAATCTAAATACAATTTTTGGTAGTTTATTATTTTAAGTATTCCTTCGTTAAGTCTAATATTTAATTGTCCTATATGTTTTTTTAAATCAATTAAATTTGGTACTGCTAATTCAGCCGCTCCAGTTGGAGTTGGTGCTCTTAAATCTGCAACAAAATCAGCAATTGTAAAATCTATTTCATGACCAACCGCACTAATTATTGGTATATGACATTTAAAGATTTCTCTAGCTACTATTTCTTCATTAAATGGCCATAGGTCTTCAATTGAACCACCACCACGACCAACAATTAAAACATCTAAATCATAGTTAGTAGCCATTTTTATTTTAGAAACAATATCGCTAGCAGCATTTTCTCCTTGAACTAGACTTGGAAATAAAACTATTTCACAAATAGGATAACGTCTTTTGATCGTTGAGATGATATCTTTGATAGCGGCTCCAGTTGGTGCAGTAATTACACCTACTCTCTCTGGAAATTTAGGGATAGCCTTTTTATATTTTGGATCAAATAATCCTTCTTTTGATAGTTTTTCTTTTAGTTGTTCGAAGGCAATATATAAATTTCCAATGCCGTCTTCTAACATTTCATCAACATAAATTTGATAGTTACCAGTTGCTTCATAAACACTAATCCGCCCATGGACTAATATTTTCATCCCATCGGTTGGCATGAATGCTAATTTTTTAGTATTGGTATTAAACATAATTGCATTTATCTTACTATTTTCATCTTTAATTGAAAAGTAAAAATGTCCTGTAGTATGCGATTTAAAATTAGAAATTTCACCTTTTAAGTATACACTTTTTAGGTGTTCATCATTATCAAATTTATATTTTAAATATCTTGATAGAGCGGTAACACTTAAATATTTATCATTCATATTTCACCTATTTATTATGTAAAATTTTATCTAAAACACCATTGATCATTTTTCTTACATCATCATCACTATATATTTTTGCAAGTTCAATAGCTTCATTAATTGCAACAATATCAGGAGTATTGGCATAAATTAATTCATAAATACCAATTCTTAAGATTGCTTGATCCGTATTACCCAAACGATTTATAGTCCATTTATTTAAATATTTATTAGCTAGTTCGTCAATTTCATTTTTATAAGTAATAACACCATATACTGTTTCTTTGACAAATTCATTATCTATCTTAGCTACATCTTTTATTATTTCATCGATATTATATTGCATTTTATTATTTTCATATATATTTATCTGATATAAAATTGTCATAATCTGTTTTCTTAGTTCACTTCTGCTTAATTGTTCCATAATATCACCTTTAATAATTTTATCATAATTTAAAAAAATTAGATAGACTATAATTATAAAATCTATCTAATTTACAATTAATATTTAAAAACCACTACGTTTAAATAATTTTTCTAAATCATATTTAGAATAATAAACAATAGTTGGCCGACCATGTGGACAGTTAAACGGATTCTTACATTTTCTTAAATCATTAATTAAATTTTCCATTTCTTCTAAAGTAATATTTTCATTTGCTTTAATAGAAGCTTTACAACTAACTGTAGCTGCTACATGTTCATTAAATTTAGCTAATGAAAAATTCTTTTCCTTATTAATAACCAAATCGATAATCATTCGGATAGCTTTATCTTCATTTCCTATGGGAATCCATGTAGGGTGTTCCTTAATAATTATGGAATGTACACCAAATTCCTCAATAGAAAAGCCCATTTTTTCCAATAAATCAAAATTTTCTTTTAAAATCATATATTCGTTATTTGGAAATTCGATTGTTAAAGGAATTAACATCGCGATAGAATCAGGCTTAGGATTTCCTAATTTTTCTCGATAATATTCATAGTTAATTCGTTCTTTAGCAGCATGTTGATCAATTAAATACATTCCTTTTTCATTTTGACAAATTATATAAGTTCCATGAACTAATCCTACTGGATATAATTCTGGTAATTTTTCAGTACTTTCGACAATGTCAAATAACGGGTTATCTAGATCTTCATTTTTAATAACTTTGTTATCCTCACTTTTTTTATATTCAACATTTTCTTCACCTATTCTTGATAAATCTAGTGTAATTTCTTCATATTGTGGTCTTTCATTTTTCTCATTAAGTGGTTGAATGGTATTATCAAAAAAATCATTAACAATTGGTTCCTCAACTTCAATATGTGGAATTAATAATTGATTCTTCAAAGAAATTCTAATTGTTTTTTCAATTAAAGTCAATAATTCTTCTAATTTACTAAACTTTATATCCATTTTAGTTGGGTGAATATTAACATCTATCAAAGTTGGATCAACTTCAATTTTTAAAACAACAATTGGATAACGATTATCAGGTTTATAACCATGATAACTGTCATTAATAATACGATTGATATCAGCATTGCGAACAACACGACCATTTACTAAAGTAATAATACTATTACGATTAGATCTGGTTACTTCTGGTAAAGTTATATAGCCATTAATAGTATAATCATTATCTTCAGCTGAAATTGCTAACATTTTTTTAACAATATCTATTCCAAAAATAGACGAAATTGTTTTTAACAAATTGTCAGAACCATCAGTGTTTAAAATAACATTACCATTATTAGATAAAATAAATTTAATTTCAGGATGAGATAAAGCCATTTTATTAACATAATCTGTAATATTAGATAATTCTGTATATAAACTTTTTAAATGCTTTAAACGAGCCGGAGTATTATAAAATAAATCATCAACACTAATTACAGTACCAGTTCTTGCCTCTGAATTTGTAACACTAATTATTTTGCCACCATTAATTTGAACAGTAGTTCCAACATTTCCAGTCGATGTTTTTAAAGTTATTTTACTAACAGACGCAATTGAAGCTAATGCTTCACCTCTAAAGCCTAATGTTTCAATTCGATACAAATCATCTTCAGTCTTTAATTTACTAGTTGCATGACGTGAAAAAGCCAAAATAGCATCTTCTTTATCCATGCCAGAACCATTATCGGTTATTCTAATTTGTTTTGTACCAGCTTCAACCAATTCAATTTTAATTTCATCGCTACCTGCATCAATACTATTTTCTACTAATTCCTTTACAACCGATGCACATTTTTCAACAACTTCACCAGCTGCAATTTTATTTGCTAATATTTCGTCCATTACTTTTATTTTTGCCATTTATATCACCATATCTATTATAACAAAAAATATTGAAATTTCTTCAATATTTTTTTAACTTAAACTCAATCTAAAACCTACCCTTTGATGAGCAGCACCTGTATAATTGCTAAATGAGTATATGCTACTATTTATATCACGTATAAACCATGGATTATCATTATCAATAAATACAGAATGACTGGAATTCCAACTGCTTACATTATCGTTAAATGGAGCAAATTCATTAGTAGCATCACCAAGAATACCTCTAGAATAATCAGTTGCAACACCATCAGAATAATTATCATAATATTTTTTATTTTCTGACATCCATACATTATTTAGCCCAGATAGTCCGACTATACCATTGTTGTTTCCCATAACATATTCCATAAGTCCATTATTCATAGAATAAACACCAGTGATATTTCCTGTTGTGCTTGTTGCCATTCCTTCATCAGAGCTATAATCATAATAATAGCCAGTCATTGTATTACATTTATTTGCTTTGCAAATACCATATTTTGAATTAGTTAAATAAACAACGGCACCCCATTCAATATTTTTCATTAATTTTATATTCGCATCATCACTATTTAAGCCATAATTATTGCCATAAAAACCTTGAAGATTATTAATCATATTAGCGATATTTTGGTTAACAATAGCTGTTGAATTTGGTAATATTGTCATACCATTCATATTACCGGTAACTTCAAATTTTCCTACCCAAATACCATCCAATTCTTGATTATCAAACGTAAAGGCTGGATGAGTGATATAATTTGGTCCTTTTGATTTAGCTACACTTTTATCTTCAAAAGTAATTTCAATTTGCTGAAGCCCAGTTGAGGGAGCAATTGAATATTTATATCTTGGTATCCAAACGAAAAAAGCTAAAATATCTTCATCATTAATAAATGTATCTGGTTTTGCCTTTAAATAATAATCACGTGTTTTTGTACCATATTCTTTTACTAAAATTGCATTAGCCCACTCACTATTTCCATAATTATACCAACTATTTGTAGATGGATTACTAGTATCAGCTTTAACCCATTTTTTTTGAATATAGTTATATCTTACAGGAATCATACCATTTTTTAAAACTGGTGCATTAGCATTACTTTTATCGGCTTTTACAACCGTTTGTTCACTATTCTCTTGATTATTAGATGAATCAATTGGAATTTCATCATTTTTATTAAAAATTTTTTCCAACAAATCCATCTCATCTAATTTTTTGATACCTTTAAAAGCATAAGGCATAAGAATAACCACCGCAATAATGACAGATAATAATATAATAGGAAATTTGTAATCATTTAAACTAACTTTTTCAATAGTATCATCTTGTATTGTTTCTTTTTTTACTTTTGTTTCTTTTTTAGTTTTCGAATTTTTAACAGTTTTCTTAACTTTTGTTTTCTTATCAGTTACTTCTTCATTAGATACAATTTCATTTTTTTTATTTTCTTCCATAATCGAACCCCTATCATCTATTCAATACCAATTATATCATACTTTTTATTGTATACAACATTTTTTTTGCAAAACTAATGATTTTGATAATTAAAAATCTAGTAATAATTACTACTAGATTAAACATTTTATAATTCTAAATCTGATTTATTTACTGTTATAACAGGGCGCACACCATAACCGCTATCAGGATCATGTTCAACGACAAGATCGGAATCCAAGAAGCCAGCACTATAAACATACCACGCATAGCCAAAGTAGCGAACTTCCGCTGAAGACGTCCAATATCCAGAATTTCCATTTTGTTCTACATTACAACCAGATGATGTACAACTCCTTGTATTATCAAACAACCACGCATATTTACTTTCTCCAGTACTACAACTTTTATAACCACTACAATTTGTATCAAAACTTTCATCAGGTATACTATTTAAATCATTACCACCTTTTCCTGCTATCATATTTATCTCTTCTGCACTTATTAATCTTGCTTTATTTCCATATTTTGAATAATCTATTGTATATGTATATTGTTGCCCTTTATACTCCCATTTTGCTGTATAACTTAGTGGTGCTACTAATTTACTATCCCAGTCTGTTGTTGCTTTTTGTAATTCTTCTAATGCTGTTTTTGGCCCTTTCGTATTATCTTCAGCTGTTTTATACCATGCTACTGTATCTGTTATGTTATGATCAGATATCATGGTATATGTTGTTCCATCATCTTTATAAGCATACCATTTCATACAACCTGTATTTGTTCCTGTTATACTTACTGAATTTTTTTCATTACATTCTTTTGTTAAATCGGTCGGATCTAAATAAATAATAGCCAATACTCCTTCATAACCACCTGTTATTCCTTTTGATGAAAATTCTTCTTTTTTTATAACTGTTCCGCCAAATTTTGGTTCTATGTACTCTGTTTCACACC
>CANQIS010000041.1 GCA_947624115.1 uncultured Bacilli bacterium | reverse complement strand
ATATTCCCACAAACAAAGTTAACCTTTGTTTGTTATCTATATTATAAATCGGTGACATTTTAACTAATGTTTAACAGAGATGAGAGGTATTTCATAATCGAAATAACATGAATTTACAACTTTAATGGACAAGCATACTTATTTATTTTGTTCATACTTGATGATTGTGTCAATAAGTTGATTGATTCCACTATTATAGTCCCTACTAAAGTCAATATATTTTTTAGTTTGTAATATCTTAGGTATTTCACAATCTTCAAGCTTTATTGGAATTATTTTGATTTTATTCGAATCTATTTCATCCCATAATACTGTTTCCCATTCTTTCATTACCCAATTTGATTTTACAGAATTTCTAGATAAAAATAATAATATAAATTCACAGTTTTCTAATCCTTGATTTATTTTTGAAATAATGGATTCACCAGGTAATATATCAAAAGCATCTAACCATGTAGTTATCCCTTTTTCATTTAAATCCAAAGCAACTGAAATTACTACATCTTTATCCATTGTAGAATGTGATAGAAAAACTTTCTTATTTTTCAGTTTACTTGAATCTAAATAGCTTTCAAATCTACTATATATTTCTTCGTCTATAAGTTCTTTTTCTTCAATGAGTTCTAATCTTTTATGCTCACTTATTTTTTGCCACAATTGAGATTTTATCTCATCTTTTCTCTTCTTTAAATCTTCTATTGTAAAATCATTAGTAATATTTTCTTGTTCAATATAATAATATTTCGAATTATCAAACATTTCACCAAAATAAATTACAGATTTCATCTTTCCATCAAAATCTAAACCGTCATCATCATAATATCCAAATCTTCCTTTAAATTTTCCTTTTATAATTTTTACAATTCCATAATTTCCTAAATAAGAATATTGCTTATTCATTTTCTACCTTGCTTTTTAACCTTTCTATTAAATACTTTTGAAGTTGTTCATCAACACAATAAATATAGCATCCTTTCATACCTCTTGTCATTAAGGTTCTATAAATGTTTTTAATTATAGAATCAGCAATTATTTTCGTCAAAAGCATAAATTATGTTTCTTCTGACAACTAATATACTATAATTCATTGTACTATTCAACTTTCCATTGTGCATTTAGCACGGTTTTTGTTGTGCAAATAGCACAAGTTTTACAGTGCATTTAACACCATATAAAATTTATTAAAGTTATAATTCTTTAGGACAGCCAGGTTTATATTGAACATCACTAAACCCATATACCTTTTTACAGTCATTACAGATTATTGCTATTTCATCTAATCCATAAATTCTTTCTCCATCACCTTTTTGAATAATTATATTTGTTTTCTTACATTTAGGACAACATACTTTATTATTTTTATGAACATCTTCTTGCCTACAAAAATCTCTTACTATCTCATACCCATCACTATTATACTTAGGAGCAAATTCATCTTTTAAAAACTCTTTAATTCTTCCAAACATAAACTCTAATTTATCAATCTTTTTTTCTGTATGATAATGACCACAATACCATTTATCATAGTCGATATTCTCTTCAACTTTATCTAAAAACTTTTCCATTGATTTATCAAATTTCGATTGACTAATTCCTTTTATAAATGCTTCTTTTGGTTCATATTTTAAAGGACAAGTATGTGTTAATACCACATCAAAATGTTGACCTTTAATTTTCTTTAAAATCTCTTCCTGTTCTTCTTTACTTAATTGTTCATCTGGAAACCAACTACTTCCATATAACAAACGATATTTTTTATCAATGGAATAAGCTCCACCAATAACTAGAACCCTTTTACCACCAATGTTATATGTTTCACCATCTTTAGCAAAGATAAGATTAGGATAATCATCTTCTATAAATACCTTACCTCCAAACATTTCTTGTTCTTTATAAGATTTTATATTTTTAGGTCGTTCTTCATGATTTCCTCTAACACAAAATAATTTGAATTTAAATTGTTTCAAGTATTCTTTTAGTTTCTTATCTTCCTCATTAAGACAATAATTTATTCCAACATCACCTAATATGATTAACATATCTTCTTCATGGTTCTCTAAATTAAAAAGTCTTGAAAAATCCCTATGTGTATCTCCAGTTATATAAATCATAACTTCACCTTCCATTTCAATTGTTAATTGTTCTATAGGCTAAAATGACATTATTTATTTTCTAAATCAATATGTAAATTTAATTCTTCTTCTGTTGGTAATTCTTTTAAAATTTCCGATGGTAAATATTCTGATAATTCATATGAACTAACTCCAATTGGCTTATTTATATCTCTTAGTGCATATTCTACATTTAATTTATTTTTATTTCTAACAAGTATAATCCCAATAGATGGATTATCTAGTTCTGTTTTTAACATATCATCTAGTGCAGATAAATAATAATTCATTTTTCCTGCATATTCTGGTATAAATTTTTGATTTTTTAGTTCAATCGCAATATAGCAATGTAACTTCGTATGATAAAATAATAAGTCTATAAAATTTTCTTCATCATTTACTGTAATTCTATATTGATTAGCAATAAAACTAAATCCATTTCCTAATTCTAACAAAGTCATTTTAATTTTATCTATCATTGCCTTTTCGATATCTTTTTCCACAAAATTTTCGCGTAGTGCACCAACATCAAATATGTAAGGGTCTTTCATAATTTCTTTTGCTAAGGAACTTTGTGGTTGTAGAAGTGTTAATTTAAAATTATTAGGCTTGTCACCAAGAATTTGCCTCCCATATGCATCTCTTCTTATTTGAGTTTCTAAATAATTATAACTCCACCCATTATTATAGGTTTCTTTTATGTACCATATTTTTCGATTATAACCCTTAACTCTATGCATTATTATTGTATTGTGTGACCATGGTATTTTATATGAGTATTCCTTCAATTGTTCATTGTCTTTTACAGATAAATAATACTTCTTCATATCACGAAGATTTCTAGGAGAATAACCTTTTGCATTAGGAAATTTAAGTTTCAATTCAATCGACATTTCATTTATAAAATTGTTACCATATTCACTATTCTCATATATAATTTTACCAATATAGAAATATAAATCCATTACATTAGCATTAGCATTTTCAAATATTTCTAATTGTGTTTTTTTAATTTTAGTTACTACTTTATCTATAGCAATCTTGAAGTCATTTAATTTAATTTCTGGCATATTTAAACCTCCTCTTTTAATTTGGCAGACGCGTCTGCCAAATTGTTCTTTGTACTTTCTGACTACTTTTTTATAATAGTGTACAATGTTATTTTATACAAAATGCTTCCACATTTTCCTTGATAATTTTATTATACAAAAGAAAACGTTTGTTTGGCAATATATTTTTTAATTTTTCGAAAGAAAAAAGAGCCTATATCAAAATCAACTCTTTTATTAGTTTCTACAAATGATAATATTTCATCAAACCATCATATTCTCTTTCAACCATTTCATCAAATTCATTTCCCATTTTTATATTTGTTCCTTGAATAATTCCATCATATATTAAGTTTCCTTTAAATGGAATAATGGATGTCATAACAACATATGGCAGTTGCTTATAAGATATAATTTCATCAATATTATCATGTATTCCTTTAACCATATAAATTCTATCTTCTCCTATAAATGCAGTATACTCTAATTCATATCTAGCAATAACAAAAATATTTCTAATTCCCTTTTTAAATGCGTCAGCAAGCTCTAACTCTTCTTGACTAAATCTATAGGGATTGATTTTACAAAATTCCAAAACAAGTTGCTCTTTTTCTTCCCAAAATTTATCAATAATATCATTCATTTTAGAAGGGTCAATATGGATATGATTATATATTTTAAAATGCTCCTTAATTTTATATTTCTGATTTGTGTATTCCAATAATCCAAAATAGATTTTATAAAATAGTTCCGCATCCTTTTTAGATAAACATGCATTTCTTTGTTTCACATATCGAATTTCTTTATCCATTTGTAGTTTTTCATTCTTCATTTTAATTTCTTTAGCTTGATTTGGTGTATATCCATTTAAAGCACCAGAAGGCATTTCATCCATTGCTTCATCTAATACATTAAAGAATTTTATTAAATCAAAATATCTTAAAATTGGAACATTTCTTATCATGTCTTTTAAAGGTTTTCTATCAATGTTTAACATTGCATATTCTCTAATACGTTCAAGAGCTGTATCCCTAAAGAAAGGCAACCTTTTGATTTCAATTAAAAACTTTTTGATTTTAGGATTATTGATATCAAAGTCATAATAAAATATATTTTTATAAGTTCGAATATCTATCAGTTGATTTCCTGCTATCCCTTGCAATTTTCTTTGTTTTTCTATTTCATCTGCTATCCAATAATCATCTTGAAAAATTGCAATAGGCATCTTGCTTTCAAATCCTTCTATCTTCTTCATTGTAATAAATACATAATAATTAAACAGTTTACTATCTAAAGTATGATTCCATACAACTTCAGGATTTAAACCTGTTATACCAGATGCAAATTCACATACAACATTTAATAAAGCAACGCCCTGTATCTTACAATAACTTACCAAAAGTTCATTGAGCTCATCCATCTTTTTTTGAGTGTTCCATTTTACTTTCTTTAAAGCTTTTTGAACAAAGTCTATTATTTCATCAGGAATATAACTTTCGCCATTAAAATTACAATCCAAAAGAAATTTATTTTGTAAAGTTTTTCTTTCCCATTCGTATTGCTCATTCCAATATTTAGAGCTTAGTTTATCATATTGATTGATATTTACAAGTGCCAAAGGATTATCCATGACCCTTTTCAAACATTTAAGTTCTCTTGTTGTACAAATATCAATGATATTATCAGGATTTTTATAAATCTCAAAAATAGCCTCTAACATTTTCACTCTCGTAATTTTCTCATAATCCTTAGGTTCTTCAACAATTCTTTGATACTGTTCATAAACATAACTTTTATTATAGTTTTTAATTTCTTCATACATTTTCATAACTAAACTCCTATTTCAACTCACTATTACAATAATTATATAATAACCTAATCACCATCATCAATCAACTCTTTTAATTTATCAATCTGTCTATTTAATAAAATACATAATTTATCAATTCTTCCATCACTCATTTTTGTTAAATACTGATACTTGTGTAATAACTCATCAAACCATTCTACTACACCATCTAATTTAGAAATATCAATTCTTTTTAAATTTCTAACAACTTCTATGATTTCATCAAAAGGTTTTACTTCATAAAACATTCTTCCATTTCCTGAAATATGTACTTCATCTTCATCATAATATTCCATATTCAAACTTTGTCCATTGTCAAATATAGGAGCAACATCAAGCCATTTTAAAGTATTTACATCTCTAATAATTCCAAAATTATTTAAATGCCTATCTTCATTCATAATAAGAAAATCTAAAATATACATATTTTCTACTTTTTCACGTGCATTTTCTATATGATGTTCTTCTAACTTTTTAATGTATTCTTCATAATCCTCTATACTATCATGTCTTTTCATATCACTTTGAATCTGAGAACAAGTTATAAGTTCTGTATCTTTACAAATAAAACAAGGACATTTAGAAACTACCATATCTTTATATGTATCAATTGTATATTCTGCATGACTAAAACCAAGTCTCTTACAAATTTCACTAGCTAATATCTCATTAAATGGCTGTAAAACATCGTTCTTATATCCACCTTTTAATAAATATCTTGTACCATTTTCAATAATCCAAGCTTTCTTAAGCATTCCATCTGTTGTATTATTAGGAGTTTTTAAAGATGATTCTTTTGTAATCAGTTTACTATTTAGTGATAAAGATGCTTCCATAAATTCAGCATAATCAAAATCATGTTCAAAAAAATTGATATCATCATACAAGATATTACTATCATAAGGTTTTAACCAATATTGGTCTGATAAAGATAATCCAAAAGCTTTATCTAAAAGTTCATATGGTGCGGTTATATTGAAACGATGTAGTAATAAATCTAGTTTATCCCTCCATGCTGGAATACCCCTTCCTTTAAACCATTCACTTAAGTTTGTTTTAAAAAGAGGATTATCAATATCCTTTTCATTATAAAAACTTTTTAAAATATATGGTGCATAGTTTATATCTTTAACTTCATATATTCTATCAAAAAACTTGGAAGTTTCATTATATTCAACAACCAACACTTCTTTATTTTGATTCATTAGAATACATTTCATAAACACAACACCTCACATATTATTATATCATAACAAACTTTATCCATAACAATATTACTCTATTTCAGTTGGTGACAATTTGTCACCCGTCATTTTCTACTTACTATGATATTGATTGATTTCCTCAACTAATTTTAAAAACTCATCTATATTTTCTTGTTTAATATTACCAGATTTATCTGTAACACCAGTCTTTGATTTCTTATTAACAGCATCTTTATCTCTAATGTCATCTTTAAATAACTGAATGATGTGATATGAAGGATATGAAGCTAAACTTTCTTCAAACTCTGTTTTCTTATCACCATCATAAATCGCAGTCACTTTTTGATATCCCAAATGAACTAACATATTTAAAACTTTAGAAATCTTTTCCGCACCGCCTGCACCCCAACCAAATAAAGTTGCTTTTAAAGAAACACCTAATTGTTCACATATTTTAGGAAAGATTAAAACATCCTCTTGCCCTTCTGTTATGATAATATTATCTTCAATAAAAAATAATTCTTTTGCTTTCAAACCTAAAGTATGTGGATTATTGATATCTGTAATCAAACTTTTTATAAAATTTCTATCCTCATCATCTAATTTTCCTGTTTTAATATTTCCTATTTTATCTTTAAAAGTTCGAATTAAAGCACCACCATTTACAATTGCATCAAGTGAAATAAAATAAGGAGAATGTGTTGTAATAATAATTTGCCTATCTTTAGAAAATTGTTCCAATAAATGAAGTACTCTTTTCTGAAAAGTAGGATGTAGGGATAATTCAGGTTCATCTATTACAATAATATCGTTCTTTTCAGAATCATATATTGAATCAATAATTGTAAAAATACTCCAATATCCATCACCTATTCCCTCACGTGTATGAGAAATAGATTGGTCTGAAAATAAAATTTTTATATAATATGCTCCATCATCATTTTGTTCAATTGTCCAATCAAATGGTTCTGTGATAATTTGTTTTAAATATTTATCAAAATTTTCTTTATCATTTTGCCACTTAAAAATTCTTTCTTCAAATTGGCTTAAAGTAGAAGTCCTATTTTTTGCATTTCGGATTTGATTGACTGCATACATTTTTCTATCATTATAATAAGGATTATACATATTATATTCTACATATCTTCTAGAAGGAAGAACATATGGAATAGCATCTTCAATTTTTTCGCCTAAAGAAGTTACCTGACTTCCACCTGTATCAATTGTATGTAATTCAAATATTTTATCATCTTCATCTAAATAGATAAGATCAACTTTATTTTGATTTCTTATATTTCTTTTTCCTTCAGAGAAAGAAATTGCATTTGCTTCAGAATGATAAACTTTAATTGCTTCTATGATTGTTGTTTTTCCTGAATTATTAGGACCTACTATAACATTTAAGCCACTACCTTCATTTCCATTAGGAAGTGAAAACTCAATTGTTTCACTTTCTCCAAAACCTCTTAAACCCTTAATTGAAATCTTTTTTAGCATAATTAAAACCTCTTGATGAAATTATACAATATTTGAAACACTTAGAAAAGGATAAAACTGTTATCTTATTTTTCTACAAGAATCCCTAAATCAATCAGCATAATCGAAATCAGTGAAAGTGCATTGTAAGTTTGATTATCTATAAAATGTTTTTTTTCCCTTTCGAATATTTTCTTATTTATTATTATGCAAAAGAAAAAAATTACACTTTAATTTCTATAAATGTAATTTTTTTGCACCATTATACATGTTTCTTTTCAAAATCCAAACTTCGCCTTTATAAAAACAATACTATTTTTACCACTGGCTTAATAGAGAAAAAGCATCTAAAAAATCATTCTTTTTTCGGATATCACTATCGTAATATCTTGTATTTTCTCTAATATTTTTAAAATAATTATCATACTTTTCAGTAATAAAGTCTTTTAATTCTTCATTTGTATATTCTGTTTGATTTTCTTTTTCACCCATATATGTTTGAATGATTTTTATAATTTCTTTTTCAGTAGTACTAAAAGATAAAAAATTTTGAAGTCCTTGTCCTGTTAAAAATAATGATAATTCATTTTTGCTTCTAATTTTAAGAGCTAAACAATATGGTAAAAATACGTACTTTAATATTTCATCTTCTGCATAGAAACTATCAAAATATCCTGTTAGTAAATCAAAATCTGATAAAATACGGTTAATTTCTCTCATATTAAAGTTAAAATACTGAATAACTCCTAATAATCCAGTATACCACCAATGTCCATTATTTCGTACTTTGCATACTTCTCCCAAATATGTTTTAGCATCAACACTATCCAATTCTATAATTAAATCATAAAATTTACTCAAATATCCATATCCATCAAAATTATCTCCATAATATTTTTCAACAGTATGACTCAACTGTTCATTATTTGTTGCCATGATAAAAATTAGCTTTTCATTGTCAAAATAATGTTTTAAAGTTTCTAATAATTTTACAGCAAAACTAGGATTACATCTATCTAATTCATCAACAATAAAAATTAGTTTTTTATCTTGAGGAATAATACTATCTAATATTCTATCTAATGCCTCTTTTTGCTCTTTAGCTGTATGAATTTCTTTGGAAAGGTCCTCGTATGAAGTCACTTCTTTCAAATCAACAAAATTTACACTTATTGTTTTTATTAAATCATTAAAATTAAAAGGAAGTTTAATTTTTTCAGAGCTACTTTGCTTTTTTAGAGTTGGAAAATCATTGATTAAATTATATATCAATGATAATATTACAGATTCATACATGTCATTTTCCCATGCATTATAGTAATAAACATCAAATTTTTTCTTAAACTCACTGATTATATCTTTATCAATTGAGACAAATTCTTCGTGTTTACTCATATATTCAAGTTGTTTTACAAATACAGTTTTTCCAGTACCCCAACCTCCATCAATAGAAATAATTGCATTAGTGTCTATAGTATTTAGCAATTGCATCAATCTTTCTAATTTTTTATTTCTATTTATGCAATTATTTTCAATGCTTTTTTTAATATTTTCATCCGTAATTTTCATTTCATAATTTTTCACAATGTTTACCTCTATTCTTTATAGTTCACTTTTAAAATGTTATCAATGTTCTATTAAAGCTCCTGTTTGTAACCATTCTCTTAATGTATTGTATTTTTTAAAGTTTGATGGATCCCGTACAAGAAAATCATTTTTACTATTTTCAAATGAAATATAAGGATAAATTCCTAGATATTCTTGTCCTTTAAATTCATCTTGTTTTTCATTTAATATAGGCAATATGGCAACTCTTTCTTTTTTACCATCAACGTATCCTAATTCCCAAGGACACCATTTTGAATTTGTGGCATTCTCAGTTGCTACATATAATAATCCTTTGCTTGAATTCATATAATCTTTTAATTTATTAGCAGTTTCAATTGAAACAGCATTTCTATCTTGTAATTCTGACTCTTTCCAATCAATAAAAACACGATATCCACACTCACTAAATATTGTATACAATTCGTTTATTAAATCTTTATCTAAATAGCTATGTGATATAAAAACATCATATAGCTTTTCGGTACTAAACCTTTCACTTTCGTATAGACTTTGTTTATATTGTTGAACTCTTTCTTGTAAAAATTGTTTTGTTAATATCATATCTACTATCTCTCCTTCGTTAATACTGCATATTCAATCCAGTTTTGTATATTTTTACTAATAACATCATAAGCTCTCAAACCCTTTATATCGCAATGAGAAGGGTCATAACTTTTATATTTTTCATAACCATATATTTCTGTAAACGGATTAGAACCTTTTTTAGAATAACCGTTCACATCTTCTAGGTTATGAATATAAATTCCAAAAATTGCTTTTCCCATCTCTTCAGCTTTCTTTATTTCGTATTGAACCCACGGACGCTTGGCTGTATGTTCACCAATTAAAACTATTAAGCACTGTTTATATTTTAGCTGTTCATCTATCCAATTTTGAATTGCTGAGCTACCATTTCGTTTTATCTTTTCAAATTCATTAGTACTTAACAATGGTTGACCTTCAAATAACCCCATTTTTTTAATTTCTTGTACCCTGAAAACATCATCGTCATAACAAAAACTTAAAAATACTGGTCTTCTCATAATTATTCACACTCCTTTTAAAATTGAATCCAATATACAATCAGTATGGTTATCAAGAACACAAGATAGAAAGGAAATATAGTTTTAGAAAATAATGAGTTGAAAAAATTATATTTTTTCACTTCACCCATATCTATCCTAACATTACTATAATTCATATCAAAATCAATTTCATCTTCACTTTTTAAACGAACACTATCATATAGAGCCCTATATCTTCTTTCAAGCATCAAATAGTATGCATCTAAAATCCAAATTACTAATAATGGAATAATAGTAATAATTATAGCCTTATGTGTATCATTTCCAGCAATAGTATAAACTACAACCATAATTCCTACTAACCAACCCTTTAGTAAAAAAGAGTTAGAACCCATTCGATTGATTATTTGTTGTATCATGCTAAGATGATTTATTTTTTTGTCACAGTTCATTTTTATCCTCCTTGTATATCCAAAAAATCTTTAATTGCTTTATACTATATCACAAAGTCAAATTGAAGGGAAGAAAAATTATGTAATTTTGGTATATTTTTGTTTTAAGATTTTGTTGTAAAAAAGGAAAAGAAACCATTACTTTGATTTCTTTTTCTTTACACCATAATAAATGATAGAACCTCCTCCACTTAAAAACAAAAGACTTACAATTACATCTGATGCTGTTATTTTATACTCTTCCTTTTCAACAAGAAGAGTATATTCTTGTATTTCACCATTTTCCGCAGTCACTTTAACAATGACTTTATTCTTACCTACTTTTAAATTGGAATTTCCTATAACTTCTGCTTGAGCATAAGGGTCTTCTAATTCATATTCTAAATCAAGTTTATCTTCATTATTTGATAAATGAATGGTTTTACTTTGAAAGGAAGAAAATTCTATTTCTTTACCATCAACCATAATTTTAATATTTTTGTTATTACTTAATATCTTTTCTCTCGTAATATTCAGTTGATATTCTTTACTAGAACCATCTTCTGCAGTAACTTTGATATTGATTATGTTTTCTCCTACTTTTAGTTCAGTAGATGAATTATAATCAACAGTTGATTTACTATCATTGGGAAGAGCTGATATCATAACATTATCTTTCTGTGTTTGATAAGATAAAGTATCAGAAAGAGATAACTCTTCCCCATCAACAGTTACACTTTTTAAAGAAGTATCACTACTCTTTAGAGGTTCTTGTACAATAGGTTGTTGATAAACATAATTAGAATTACTATAGGAGTTAGAATTTGAACTAGAAGAATCGCTTCCACCATAAGCACAACCACCATGATGAGAACAACAACCTTGATGACAATCTTGACAACTAGGACTTCTTGTTCCATCATTACACATGATATTAGCATTTACAACAAGTGGTAAAAAAAGAAAGAGAACCAAAAATAAACAACCAATTTTTTCCAAAACTCTTTTCATTATTCCACCACACTTCTATGATTAAAGTGTAACATAAAATATGATAAAATGGAATATTTGCTTCTAATAAAATATTTTCTTACAAAAAAAAGAAAGCATTAAACTCTGCTTCCTATTTATTATTCAAAATTTGCTTAATTTGCTTCTTTGCACTTTCTACTGAATTCATATCTGGTTCCATAACATAATCAATTAGAGAAGTTAAATGTACATAATCTTGTTTATCTTCTCCAGTAACAGATTGTTCTATGATTTTCCAATTTCCGCCATTATCAATAGTTTGTTTTGCAAGCTTACTAATTAACTCTCTTGGCATTGTTGTTTCATAAAGACCTGTTAGTGAATCTAGTATATTTGCATAATTCATAATCACATTAGGGTCTTTTAATCTATCAAGCATTGCAACAATGACTTTCCGAATATGGTCTTGTCTTGCTCTATCCCCACCTTCAAAAATTTTACGAACTCGAATAACACTTAATGTTTCATTTCCATCTAATGTTTGACAGCCTTCATGAATATAAACCTGTTTTCTAGTAGTATTTACATTCGCATTTTTATCATATCCAGCCTTAGTTATATAATTGACACTAAATGCTTGGTCTGAACAATAATTGATACCACCTATTGCATTAACAATATCAACAACACTACGATTATTCACTCTTACATAGTAATCAAGTTCTGTATCAAAGAAATTTTCTAAAGAACCGACACTTACGTCAATTCCATATGGTCCCATATAACTTAGAGTGTCCCTAGCTCCATCTTCTCTTCCATAAACTGGTATATAAAAGTCTCTTGGAATACTTGTAAGCAATATTTCATTCGTATCCAAATTGACAGTAGCAATCATATTGAAGTCTACAGTATTATAAGAAAAATCTGTACCACTTAAGTAGAGATTAAGACTATTACTATTTTTCTTTTTCTCTTTCACTTTTACTATCGTTTTAACTTCTATTTCGTCTAAAATCTCATAATCTTCTTCTTTTATCTCTTTTTCCAAATTAAAAACAAATTTATAAGAAGAACTTTCAACAAGCATCAATTGATTTTCGTCTTTGACCTTTAAAAACATTTCTTTGATATCATTTTCTTGTTTCATAGAAACTTCATAATTGTTTTTCAATTCTTTAATTGCTTTTTTCATTTTACTATCATTATCAAAATAGAGGACATCGCCTTGAACTTCTTCTTTTTTAACTTCATTTGCTTTACTCTTTACAAGATAATAAGTATTAGAATTTGTAATTGTATTCGTATTAAACATTACATTTAAAAAGCGATTCGTATGATAAACATAATAAATTCCAACAGAACTAATTGCAATAGATAAAATTAAGAAAATAGAGCCTAAAACAATCAGTACCTTAGGTTTTGCATTCAAAAGTACAAAACCTAAAACATTAACAAGGAAAAATCCTCCAATGAGAATTACCATATAAAGTGTTGGAACAACATTTAGTTGCATCAATAAGATGAAAAAGAGTATCATAAGAACTACACTTACAATTGTAAGAATATTTCTTTTTCTAAATTTTAATTTTCTTTTATTTTGTTTCATATTAAGCACCTTCTTTATTCTTTATATTTTAGTTTTTTTTAATTGTATCTAATCATAATTATAAATATCTCTTGTATAGATTTTATCTTTTACCTCTTCTAAAACTGGTTCTAAACGATTAGCTAAAATGATATCTGATTTTGTTTTAAACTCATCAAAATCAGTAACAACAGGAATATTTTCAAAGTCAGTTGCTTTTAATGTAGGTTCATAAATCATGATTTCTACATTTTTTTGTTTTAATCTTTCAATAATTCCTTGTATTGCACTCGCCCTAAAGTTATCAGAATTTGTTTTCATTGTTAAACGATATATTCCAACAACTTTAGGATTTTTTTGCATAATCATTTCTGTAATATGGTCTTTTCTTGTATCATTAGCTAAAACAATTGCTTGAATTAAGTTTTCTGGAACATCTTTATAATTAGCAAGTAATTGTTTTGTATCTTTAGGTAGACAATATCCGCCATATCCAAAAGATGGATTGTTGTAATGATTTCCAATTCTTGGGTCAAGAGATACACCGTCAATAATATCTTTTGTATTTAACCCTTTAAGTTCTGCATAAGTATCTAATTCATTAAAATAAGATACACGAAGAGCAAGATAAGTATTTGCAAAAAGTTTAACTGCTTCTGCTTCAGTTGAATTCATAAATTTAACAGGTACATCTTCTCTTAGTGATGCTTCCTTTAAAAGATTTGCGAACATTTCCCCACGTTCACTTTTTTCTCCAACAATAATTCTTGAAGGATATAAGTTATCATATAATGCACGACCTTCTCTTAAGAATTCTGGAGAGAAGAAAATATTATCAATGTTATATTTCTTTTTCATATTTTCAACAAAACCTACTGGAATTGTTGATTTAATTACCATTGTAATATTTTTATCACCCATACTGATAACTTTTTCAATAACATCTTCAACAGAAGAAGTATCAAAGAAGTTCAATTCATCATCATAATTTGTTGGTGTACTAATTATGACAAATTTTGCTCCTTCAAAAGCTTCACGATAGTCAAGTGTTGCTCTTAAGTTCAAATCTTTCTCTTGAAAAAATTTTTCAATATATTCATCCTTAATTGGAGAAATACGATTGTTAATCATTTCTACTTTTTCTTGTATTACATCAAGTGCTACTACTTCATGTCTTTCACTTAATAAAGTTGCAAGTGATAATCCTACATAACCTGTTCCTGCAACTGCAATTTTCATAATAAAACTCCCTTTCATGCATATTTATTATAATACACTATTAGACCAAATAAAACAATCTTTTCAAAAAAATACGTTAAATTGTCATAAACAGGTTACTACTCAGCCATAAATAACAGAAGAAAAACGACTTCTGTTATTTTTTCATGACAAAAACTAGGCAAATAATGC
>CANQIS010000040.1 GCA_947624115.1 uncultured Bacilli bacterium | reverse complement strand
CAAAGTTATATTCATGAATTCCTCCTTCGTTTAGTAAAATATCATATATATAATTCATTGTAAAATGACTAATTTTTATAATTTGTTATCTATTTATAACAAATATTTTAAATTGTTATACAGATTTTTAAAATCTGTATAGTATAATTACCAAAAAAAATAATTTACCATATTTGATAAATTATTTTAAATTTGTTTCAAAATCTTCTTCATTCCAAATGGTTATACCTAACTCTTGTGCCTTGTTATATTTACTACCTGGATTATCCCCAACTAAGACAACATCAGTTTTTTTTGTAACAGAATTAGTTACTTTTCCACCACAACTTATTATTAAATCACTTGCTTCATCTCTAGAATAATTAACCAAAGTTCCTGTTAATACAAATGTTTTATCAACAAAATTATCATTAATTTTTATTTCTGCTCCTAAATATTTTGTATTTAAACCATGTTCTTTTAAATTATTTATTAGTTCTAGATTTTTTTCATCAGACATATATTCAAATACACTAGCCGCAATTATATCACCGATATCAACAATTTCTTTTAATTCTTCATAAGTGGCGTCAATTAAATTATCAATTGTTTGATATTTTTGAGCAATAATTTTAGCAGTTTTTTTACCAACATGTCTTATACCTAACGCAAACAAAAGTCTTTCTAAGGAATTTTCTTTGCTCTTCTCAATACTATCTAATAGATTATTGATACTTTTTGATCCAAATCCTTCCAATTCCATCAACTCTTGTTTATGATTTTTTAATTCATAAAAATCAACAACATTTTTTAAATAACCAATATTATAAAAATCTTCGATTATTCTTTCGCCAAAACCATCTATATTCATCGCATCTCTACTGACAAAATGAATTAATCCTTCTATTTTCCTAGCATCACATAATGGATTCTCACAGTAATATGCAGCCTCTGTTTCCTTACGTACCAATTTACTACCACAAATTGGACAATTTGTAATCATTTTAAATTCAATTTGTGTTCCATCACGACGTTCTTTTACTACTCTTACTACTTCAGGAATAACATCACCAGCTTTATGAATAACAATTGTATCATTAATCATAATTTCTTTATCTTTAATGTAATCTTCATTATGTAATGTAACACTGCTAATAATAGAACCTGCTAGATGAACTGGATTTAAATCGGCTCTAGGTGTGATTTTACCTGTTCTACCTACACAAAATTCAATATTATTTAATTTTGTTAATACTTCTATAGCTGGAAATTTATAAGCAATTGCCCATTTAGGTGTACGAGATGTAAAACCTAATTTAACTTGATCGGCAATATTATTTACTTTAATAACTATACCATCTATTTCATAAGGTAATCCATCACGCTTAATAGTCCATTCATTAATATAATCAATTACTTCATCTATATTTTTAGCTATTTTTATATTAGGATTGACAATAAATCCTAACTTTTTCATAAAATTTAATGTATCCGAATGTTTTGTAAGATTATATTGTTCGGGATTTGGTAAATGATATATAAAAGTCGATAAATTTCTTTTAGCAGCTATTTTAGAATCCAATTGCCTAACAGATCCAGCTGCTGCATTTCTAGGATTTGCAAACAATTTTTCATTATTTTGTTTTCTTTCAAGATTTAACTGATTAAAAGACTTCTTAGGCATATATATTTCACCACGAACCTCTAAATTATCAGTATAATCAATTAATAATGGAATCGATTTAATTGTTTCAACATTATGTGTAATATTTTCACCAGTAACACCATCGCCTCGTGTTGAACCTCTTACCAACTTACCATTTTCATAAATAAGTGAAACAGATAATCCATCTATTTTTAATTCACAAACGTAAGTAGGATTTGGAATTGTTTTTTTTATTCTTTCATCAAATTCACGTACTTCATCTTCACTAAAAATATCTCCTAATGACATCATTGGTACACTATGAACAACTTTTTCAAAAGATTCAATTATTTTACCACCAACTCTTTTAGTAGGTGAATTATCCAAAATTAAATTTGGATATTGCTGTTCTAACTTTTCTAACTCATGATAATAATCGTCATATTCTTGGTCAGTAATAGTTGGACTATCTAGTGTATAATATTCATAACTTGCTTGATTCAAAATTTCAACTAACTCTTTTATTCTATTTTCTATCATTTATCCTCACCCATTATTAGAAAAAATATTAATTAATAATTGTCCAAATTAACTTGGATATTTATCTTTATTAATTAATATTTTTTGATATTGTTCCATATTTTGCAAAGAAATTTCTAATATATTTTTTATTGTTTCTGTAAAAACAGCTTTTTTTCTTTCTTTTACAGGTAATAAATTACCATGATGATCATAATAATATCTATTTATAATATTAACATAATTTTCAAAATTAGATTTACCAATTTTTTCATACAAATAATTTTTATCATTATTAATTAATGCATCAATTATAGTGATATTATACTTTTCATAGAATTTTTCCACTAAAAATAAATCGTCATTAATATCTGTTTCTTCTTGTTTAGTATGATTAATTATTGCCATATCATCAGCCCACATCTTTTTAGTTATTTGACTTGCAATATAATCTATTACAATATTACTAAACATTAAATAATTATCTTTTCCTATAATCGTATTATCTTGAACAACTGATTTATTATTATAAAATTCTGAATTAAAAGCTAATCGACATATTTGTTGTACAAATAAAAAATCATTATTTTTAAAATCCATTGTTGGTGAAAATAACAAAAAACGCATATTATTTTCATCAGAATAATTATCACAAGCCCAAATAATTTCTGGCCTCTTCATATCAATAATTTTATCAATAATTTTATCATTTATCTTAGAAACTTCAGAATTATTATTTTTTAATAAATCAGTAAAATATTCTAATACCTTTTTATTTTTTATTTTTGTTAAAAATTTATCATTAATTAAAAAATCATCAACGATTTTCTTTTTATCAAGATTTAAATTATCTAATTCTTCCTTATATAAATTATTATACTTATTTATAATATCAAATAAATTATCAAAAGAATTACGAGCAAAAGATTTTACATTAACATTTTGAAGTCCAAAAGATTTAAGACATTTTTCACGATTATTAAATATTTCTTCCATCTCACTTATTGATGTTGACTTATTTTTTAATTTATCTTCATATTCATCAGAAAAATACATAAAAATACCATTAATCAAATTGTCATCTTCATCATTAAAGAAAATAGAATTAGCTGATAAATTTTCTAAATCAATTTTTTTATGATTTCTTATATAAGCTTGATCATCAGCCGATAACTCATCTTGAATTTCCAATATAAAATTCAATTTTAGTTTTTTAATAAGTCTACTTTTTTTATTTTCATAATTTACAATACCTTTTTCAATTATGTCATATTTTGTATCAATTTTTTTATTATTAAGCTTCTTTATATTATCCTTATTAGTATCACAATATTCTTTTAAATCTGTAATTTTATTAAAGAAAACAAAATTTGTATTATTAATTCTTTCTTTTATTATATTACTATATTGTGGACCAATTAATTGAATTAATTCTTTAGTAATTTGATTAACAATCTTAGCAATCTTTGAATAAGTTGGTTCAAATACAAAATCAGCCTCTTTAGTTATTAATTTATCCATCTAGTCTACACCCCTTTTTTTCTATTTTTCTTTTTGCAAAGCCCTATAAACAGACGCAAATACAAACAAACCTAAACCAAATAAAAGCAACCACACAATTGGATTATTTTGATTTTTAACCATAAAGTCTTTGATCGGTTGCATAAAATTGTCCATTGCTTCAATTACTTTATCCATATAATCACACCTTTCTGATACTTTTATGACCTTTAATTAATTTTTTTATTTCTGCTGGATAAGAAAATGCCACTGTTATAATAAATTTATCTACACCTACAACAATCCCCTCGCCAAATTCATCATGAATTATTTTATCACCAATCTGATATTCCGTTGTACTATCAATATTAATTGAAGAAGGAATATCTATTCGATTATCTATTTTCTCTTGATTATCACTTTGTAGGTATTCTTCATCAATTTCATTTATAAACCTACTTGGTGGATTACAATTATCATTTCCATATAATAATCTTCTTCTAGCATTTACAAGCCATAAATTTTTCTTAGCCCTTGTAATTGCCACATAACAAAGTCTTCTTTCCTCCTCTAATTCTTCAGATGAATCAAACGAATTATTATGTGGGAAAATACCTTCTTCCAAGCCAATTATAAATACATTATCAAATTCCAAACCTTTTGCACTATGAACGGTCATAAGAGTTACTAAATCACTTGTCTGCCGTTGTTCTTCAACATCTGTTACTAAACTAATTTCCATCAAAAAATCCGCTAACGAAACAACACCATTTCTATCTTCAAAATTCTTAGTAATTGATTTAAATTCCTCTAAATTTTCAAGTCGAACATCAGCCTCAATTGTATTTTCAGAGATTAAACTATTTCTTAAACCAGTAATCTCCAATACATTATCAACCAATTCTGTTAATGACCACGATTCAGCATTTTCACGCAATTTTTCAATTTGATTTTTAAAAATTAATTCTTTACCTTCACTAATAACCTCATATAAAGACCTATTCTCAACAGTTGCCTTATCCACCAATTTATCAATTGTTTTAGCTCCTATTCCCCTTTTAGGTACATTAATAATTCGCATCAAACTTATATCATCATATTGATTATAAATCAATTTTAAGTACGCTGTCAAATCTTTAATCTCTCTTCGATTATAAAAATTTAAACTCCCAACTACTTTATAAGGAATCGTTTCCCTTAACAGAGCATCTTCAATATTTCTTGATTGAGCATTAGTTCGATATAAAATCGCAATATTATCTCTCTTCTCACCATTTTCAATTAACTTTTTTATCTCTTTAACTACATAAAAAGCTTCATCCTTTTCATCCATTGCTCGATAATACTTTATTTTACTGCCTTCTTCATTATCAGTCCATAAATTTTTTTCTTTTCTTTGTTTATTATTCTTAATAACACAATTAGCAGCATTCAAAATATTTTTAGTTGAACGATAATTTTCTTCTAAAATAATAACTTTTGGATTATTATAATCTTTTTCAAAATTTAAAATATTTCGATAATTCGAACCTCTAAAACTATAAATAGATTGATCATTATCACCAACAACACAAATATTTTTATATTTAGCACTAATCATTTTAACCAAATTATATTGAGCCTCATTTGTATCTTGATACTCATCAATTAAAATATATTTAAATCTATCTTGATAAGTTTGTAAAACACTAGGTTGTTCTTTAAATAAACGAATTGGTAACATTAATAGATCATCAAAATCAAGTGAATTATTAATAAGAAGTTTGTTTTGATAACTACGATATACTGATACAACTATTTGTTCAAATTCGCCATTCGCATATTTTTCATAATCATCTGGAGTCATAAGTTCGTTTTTAGCACCACTAATTCTATTACGAATTACCTTAGGATTATAATGATTAATATCATATCCTAACTCACGCATTACTTTTTTTACAATCGTTAAAGAATCATCACTATCTAAAATAGTAAAATTTGCTTTAAGATTTAATTTATCATAATTTTCTTTAACAACTAAAAGTCCAAATGAATGAAATGTTGAAATTTGAATACGATTGGCAACCATTCCTAACATTGAAACAACTCGGCTTTTCATTTCTTTAGCAGCCTTATTAGTAAAAGTAATGGCCAAAATAGAACTAGGATTTATATTTTTTTCATTAATTAAATACGCTATTTTGGTCGTTAAAACTTTAGTTTTTCCACTACCTGCTCCAGCTAATACTAAAATAGGTCCATCGGTAGTTTGAACAGCTTCTTGCTGATTAAAATTTAAAGTTTCTATGTTCATCATACCATCTCCATATTAATAATACCATAAATTTTATAAAATTCCTAGACAAAATAGATAAAATTAAAGATTAAAAACTATAATTAAACAATAAAAAAAGATAGAGATATTATAACTCTAAACTTTTTTCTTCTTTTCCTTTATTTTTTATATGTTCTTCTATAAAGATAGATCAGCTTTCGAAACAATTATAACTGGACGAAGCCCATTGCCATTATTGTCGTCAGTATGATTAACATCGTAATAATAATCCAAGTTGCCAAGGGATATCACATGCCACGCTTTGCTAGAGTCACTAGCAACCGCTGAAGACGTCCAATAGCCATCACTTCCAGATTGAGCTACATTACAACCATAATCTGTACAATCAATTGTATTATCAAATAACCATGCATATTTATTTTCTCCAATGCTACAATCAATAGCATCACATTTAGTATCAAAAGAACCTATCGTTAAAAAGTCTCTTCCTACTATCTCACTTACTTCTTCTGCACTTATTAATCTTGCTTTATTTCCATAGTCTTCATAATTTATTGTATATGATTGATTATCACCATATATATCATCTGTCCAACTTGCTGTATAGGGAGTTGGTGCTACTAATTTACTATCCCAGTTTGCTGTTGCTTTTTGTAATTCTTCTAATGCCGTAATTGGTCCTTTCGTATTATCTGTACTAGCTGCATACCATGCTACATTACCTGTTATATTATGATCGGCTATCATAGTATATTTTCCATCTTCATCTTTATAGGCATACCATTTCATACAGCCTGTATTTTTTCCTGTTGTACTATCTGAATTTTCCTCATTACAAGTCACACTTAAATTAGTTGGATCTAAATATACTATTGCTAATACTCCTTCATAGTCTCCTGTTATTCCTTGTTCTGCAAAATCTTCTTTTAATATTACTCCTTCTCTATAGTTTAGTTTCTCTTCTACTACTTCTCCACTATCTCCACAACTTGCTTTCTCTCCATCATAATTACATGTAAACCCATTTATATTTAAGTTACTTGCTGTTACTTTCTTCCCATTATCTGTAATTTTTACTGTTCCACTTGTTGGTTTTGTTCCTTTAAAATCTAATTCTGTTAAATTATCTGTATTATATCCTGTTAATGTATTTGATAAACTACAACCACTACTTGTACAGTTAAATGTTACTGTACCATCTGGGAATCCTCCACTATTTTGTAACATGAAATTTGTTACATATGTCTCTGCTGATTTTGCTATTCCTGATACTGAATCCTCAGCAGCACTCTTTCTTGCCCTATTTAAAATATTTAATATCTGTGGTACTGCTATTAAAGCAATTACTGCTAATATTACGATTACTGCTAACAATTCTATTAACGTAAATCCTTTATTTTTTGTTTTGAAATCTTTTTTCATTTTTAATACTACCTCCAATTTTCATATATAAAATGTAACATAAAAGAAATATATTGTCAATATGCTTTGATATATATTTATCCTAACTATTATTATTTACTTTTTCTATGTTTTTATTATATAATTTATTTCTTTATTTGTAAATATTCTTAGTTACTTTTTAGTAATTTTTATATTATTAATAATTATAATCATATATATAATTACATTCGTTTTTTAAATATATTCATTTAATTTAATATACAAAAAAACTATTGAATTAATCTCAATAGTAAAAAATATAATTTTTTATTTTCTTTTAGCTTCTAATATCAAATAACTATAATTATCTTGACAAGTAACTAAAACTAAATCAATATCTTCATGATTATCAATAATATAATAATTTTCTATTTTTGATTTAATATATATATTATTAATTTCATAATTATATTTATAGTTTTGATAATAAATAATAACTTCATCACCAATCTTTAATTTTGATAAATCTTTAAAATAAGCATTATAATTATTACCAGAATGTGCAGCTATGATTAAATTTTTAATTTCTTGATTTATAATCTCATAATTTAAAACTGTTACATTTGATTCGATATTATTCCGAAAATCATATAAATTATATATTCCTTTTTTTAAATTAATTTTAGGAATTTCAATAACCATATTGTAATTATCAGAATTTTGTAATTGAATATTATTTCCATCATTTTCATATTGCTTAAAAAATAAATCAATCTTATCCGTTTCAATATTATTTAAAATAAAGATTTTAGCATTAAAACAAATAATATAAAAAAGAGAAAATAACGCTAATACATATAATAAAATTCTAAATATTTTTCTTAATAAACTCATTAAATATAAATAGTATTAAAAAGGCATAATTTAAATATAATAAATAATTATTACTTATTGTATTGGGAAGCTTAACTACCTTTTGATTAGTTATTACTAATTCTGTATTTTTAGATAGATCAATCTCTAATAGTTCATCATCCAAAACATAATCAATATTTGTTTCCTTTTCCTGTATTTTATAAATAGAAATTGGCAAATCTTTAATTTCTATAATTCCTAAATCATTAGTTTCATATATTCCTAATAATATGTCATCATAATATATAGAAAATTTAACATTTGCTAAAGGCTCTCCACTATCTCTATCTACTTTAATTATTTTTAAATTACCTTTTTTTAAATAATTAATAGCTGTATAACTAACATCTTTCTCACCATTTAAATTAAAACAATGTTCTTGATTATCAATTAGATAATTATCTAATGTTTTAGTTTCTAATATACAATATTCACCTAAAACCAAGTTATCAAATTTAATTTTTCCATTTGTATTAGTTTCTTTTCGCATTATTATTTCATCTTTTTTATAATGCAATACACCATCTTTAGAAATAATATCATTTTTAGCATACAATATATATTCAACTTTAGCTAATTTTTTATTACTATAAATTCCTTTTTTATAATCATATACCTCACCTTGTTTTTCAATTGTTATACTTCCCTTATCTAATGTATTTTCAATCGATAATTCTTGCAGACTATCACTATTAATTATTAAATTATACACTTCATCATTTTTTACATAACCATCTAATGCTTTAGTTTCTTTAATATAATATTCACCATATATTAAATTATCAAAAATAACAATTCCATCATTATTTGTAACAGCTGATTTCACTAATTCATCTTTTCTATAATGAATAGTTCCATCACTTGTTATAATATCGTTTTTAGCGTATATTGCAAATTCAACACCAGGTAAAACTTTTTTAGAAGCACTATCCTGCTTTTTAATTTCAACACTACCTTTTTTTAATTCATTATAAAAATCTACTGTTATTATATTATTATCCAAATTATCATCATCAATTGTTACAATTATTGAATTAGTATTCAAATAATAATCTTCAGTTGTCGATATCTCAGTTATTTCATAATTACCATAAGGTAAATTTTCTAATAATAAATAACCATCTTCACTAATTGCTAAATCTTTTATACCATTTACATATACATATCTTCCCTTATCAAGATTTTTGATATTAAATTTAATATTTGAATTCTTAATAAATTTATTTGATATACGATCTAACTTATTTATTTTTAAATTACCTTTTTTTAAATAATTAATAGCTGTATAACTAATATCTTTCTCATCATTTAAATTAAAACAATGTTCTTGATTATCAATTAGATAATTATCTAATGTTTTAGTTTCTAATATACAATATTCACCTAAAACCAAGTTATCAAATTTAATTTTTCCATTTGTATTAGTTTCTTTTCGCATTATTATTTCATCTTTTTTATAATGCAATACACCATCTTTAGAAATAATATCATTTTTAGCATACAATATATATTCAACTTTAGCTAATTTTTTATTACTATAAATTCCTTTTTTATAATCATATACCTCACCTTGTTTTTCAATTGTTATACTTCCCTTATCTAATGTATTTTCAATCGATAATTCTTGCAGACTATCACTATTAATTATTAAATTATACACTTCATCATTTTTTACATAACCATCTAATGCTTTAGTTTCTTTAATATAATATTCACCATATATTAAATTATCAAAAATAACAATTCCATCATTATTTGTAACAGCTGATTTCACTAATTCATCTTTTCTATAATGAATAGTTCCATCACTTGTTATAATATCGTTTTTAGCGTATATTGCAAATTCAACACCAGGTAAAACTTTTTTAGAAGCACTATCCTGCTTTTTAATTTCAACACTACCTTTTTTTAATTCATTATAAAAATCTACTGTTATTATATTATTATCCAAATTATCATCATCAATTGTTACAATTATTGAATTAGTATTCAAATAATAATCTTCAGTTGTCGATATCTCAGTTATTTCATAATTACCATAAGGTAAATATTCTAGTTGTAAATACCCCCTATCATTAATAGATAAATCCTTTTTACCATTTTTATAAACAAATTTACCTGTATCTAAATTTCTTATATTAAATTTTACATTAGCATTTTTAATAAGATTATTAGATTCAACGTCAAATTTATATATTATTAAATGACCTTTTTTTAAATTATTCAAATGCGTATGGACATAAAAATTTTGTTCATATAAATTAAAACAATGTTCCATCGAATCGACTTCATATTCAGCTTGTGTTTTTGTTTCTACAACGCAATATTCTCCTAAAATTAAATTATTAAAATAAATATATCCATTTGCATCCGTTTTACCTTGCATAACAATATCATTTTTCCTATAATGTACTGTTCCATCTTTAGTAATAATATCTTCGTTAGCATATAAAACATATTCAACATTTTCTAACGGTTTAGTACTATGATTTAAATTATCAAAATCATATACTTCCCCTAATTTTTCAAATATTATGTTTCCTCGTTTTAAATCATTTTCAATTACTAAATGTTGCATATCAATACTATTAATACTTACGTCATACAAATTATCATTTTTTACATAACCATCTAATGAACTAATTTCTTTAATATAATAATCTCCACACACTAAATCATCAAAAATAACTATACCATCATTATTAGTAATAGCAGATTTAACCAGTTGATCCATTTTATAATGAATAGTTCCATCGCTTGTTATAATATCGTTTTTAGCGTATATTGCAAATTCAACACCAGGCAATACTTTTTTAGAAAAACTATCAATTTTTTTAATTTCCACTTTCCCTTTTTTTAAACCATTATAAAATTCTATTTCTACTATACCATCATCAGAAATTGTTTCATCGTCAATTTTAACGATTCTTGGTCCTGGATTTATTTGATAATCGTCCGCAGTACCAGTTTCAATAATTTCATATTGACCATAAGGAATAAAATCAGTAATAAAATAACCTTCACTATTTAAATTAAAATCCTTTGAACCATTATTATAAATATATTCATTAGTAATATAATTTCTTATATTAAATTTTACTTTATTACTTTTTATTACTTTCCTAGAATAATAATCAATTTTAGTTAACTTAATTTTTCCACCTTTAATATTAATAGAAAAATTAGCAAGTACATCATCTGGTTTACCACCACTAATAAGCGATTGACTATATTCACTATAATAATATTTAGCCTCATCATTTCGATAACTTTTTTTCTTTAAACTAATATTAATATTACCAACAAAATTATTTAAATTATTAATTTTTAATTTATTACCATCAATTTCAATATCATTCCAATTACTATCATAAACCTCAAAATCAGTTAATAAATCATCGTCAAATTCCAAATAATTAGTTACATCATAACTATAATTTTGTTGAGTAAATTCTGGTACTTTATAATGATTAGAAATTAACGACTCTATCTGTTGTCTTTCAAAATCAATATTAATATAATCACCATTTCCATACCTTTGCGTATAAAATTCTATTTTATTATTACTAATTGTCTCCCAAATTAAAGCTTGCGTAGCCAAATAATAATTCCTAGTTTGATGATCTTTATAATCATATCCATAATACATTATTAAATTTAATCTATCACGAATTGGTTTATCATATTTAGAATCATCAAGTAAAATTGCTGAATAACTATATGCTTTTAAAGCAACTCCTTGATCTACACAAAAAGATATTTTGTCATTTAAAAACAATTGTGACTGAATATCCGAGCCATAAAAATCCGGTAATCCATTTTGAACATAATAAACATTATCTAAATCTACACGTCTTAAATAATATTCATTATTTGCTTTTACTTTAAATTGAAAAATAGAAAAAACAACCAAAAGTAAAATCAATAGTTTTGCTTTCTTTATAAAATCCTCTCCCATCTATTAACCACTTTTTATCCTCTAATAATATCATAATAAAAAAAAAGCAAAATCCCTTTTTTTTTCATAAATTTTTTTAAAAAAGCACTAAAAAGACATTTTCGAATATAATAACATGACAGAAAGGAGAGATAATATGAAAAAAATAATTATAACAATTATTGGCCTTTTAATTATTGTAGGTATATTACTTATTCCAAATCTATCTAAGAAAAATAATAATTTAACATCAGTTAAAGTTGCCGAAGTTGCTCATAGTATTTTCTATATACCACAATATATTGCTCATTCACTTGGCTACTTTGAAGAAGAAGGTCTAGATGTAGAAATTATTTTAGCATCTGGAGCCGATAAAGTTACAGCTGCCGTTTTATCTGGTGATGTTCAAATCGGATTTTGCGGTAGTGAAGCCACTATTTATGTTTATAATCAAGGCGAAGAAGATTATTTAGTTAACTTTTCTGCTTTAACAAAACGTGATGGAAGCTTTATAGTAGCAAGACAAAAATATGATAATTTTACTTTAAAAGATATGATTGGAAAAACTATAATAGGTGGTAGACAAGGAGGAATGCCAGAAATGACTTTTGAATGGGTACTACGTGAAAATGGCATCGATCCAAAAAAAGATGTTAACATCGATACTAGTATTGCCTTTGCAGCTATGTCGGGAGCATTTATTGGTGGAACAGGTGATTTTGTTAATTTGTTCGAACCACAAGCATTACAAATAGAACAACAAGGGCTTGGATACGTTGTAGCTTCACTTGGTGAATTAGGTGGTGTTGTACCCTATACTGCATACAACGCTAAAAAGAGTTATATTGAAAATAATCCTGAAATAATTGAAAAATTCACCAAAGCCATTCAAAAAGGATTAGATTATGTGCATAATAATTCTTCTGAAGACATTGCTAAAAATCTATTAGATTATTTTCCAGATATTTCTTTAAATGATTTAACAAAAATTGTTGAACGATATCAACAAAATGATTCTTGGTTTACCACAACTTATATAAATGAAAAAGATTTTAATCACATACAAGAAATAATGGAAGCTGCTGGTGAATTAACCAAAAGAGTACCATTTGATAAATTAGTTGATAACTCATTTTCAAATAAAATTAATTAAAAAAGACTAAAATAAAATCAAGGACAAATGAAGTAAATTTCATTTAAATCCTTGGTTTTTTTTAGCATGCATTCTTTTTTATATTATTGCTTTTTAAATAAATAACATATTTTATATAATTTCAACTAACTTGACGAAGAGTCGTTATTAAATATATATCTATAATAGCACCATATTATATCAAAAAAGAAAAAGAAGATTTTAGCAATAATAATTTTGTTTTCGGTAACACTGAGCCATTAAAGCAACATTAACTTAAACAAAGATATATATTTAAAAAAAGTTAATGTTAGAAAAATTACAATACATAAATTTAGGCATTCTCTCGTGAGTTTATTAATAAATGAATATATTAAGACTAGTAAAGGGAAAAACATGAAAATAGACACGGCAAAATTCTTTTTAATGATGTCTAATTGTATGGGTCACACCATTAAAGTAATGCAAGAAATATATCTTCATCTTTTCCCAACAGTACAAGATGAAATAGTTGATTTATTGGATAATTTATAATTTTTTATTAGATAAATATTAGATAAAAAATTAAAAAACGTTGAATTTCAACGGTTAAATACTATATGGTGCGAGTGACGTAGTAATCTACAAATTTTAAATTATGATATTAAATCAATAATTGAATTTCTCTACCATTTATTAAAAATATATAATTTTTATTTAAATATTCTGCTACTTTTTTAGGTATAGCAATTGATTTATCCCAACTTTTTAATACTGAAATATCAAAGTTTGCTTCAGTAAAATATTTTACTATTAAATTATTATCATCAATTAAAATATCTACTTTTTTTATTTTTTGGATTTCTTTATTAACCCAATCTTGAATACTGGAATTTATCGTTCTATGATACGTCACATCTAATTTATCAGCTAGTACTAAAGAAAGTCCAATCAAAGATTGTATATTATTACCTTTGGAATGATCTAAAATTGCTTGTTTAATAATTTCCATTTCTTCTAAACTAATATCATTTTTATCTATATATCTAGAAAATATTTTGCTACTTTCTATAGCATGGTCTATTTTATCTCCTTTACTAAGTCCGATATCATGTAACAATGCACAAATCATTCCTAACTCAATTGTTCTTTCATTGGCATTCAACTGTATCAAAATCTTTTTTACATAATCAGCAACTCTCTTGTAATGACCTAGGCCATGTTCCCAATCCCATTTCCCATTTGTAATAAATTTCATTTGTTCTATTCTTTTTACAGTTTTTATATATTGTTCATTATTCAATAATTTATCATATAAGTTCATATCGTCACCCCTTAAATTATATCAAATATTTTGTCTTTGACAAAATAATTAACCCTCTTTCCTTGCTATAATGACACAGAATAAAAAAATACAAGATTTGCTTTATTTTAAAGGAATTATTGATAATTATAGTATTAAGTTAAATACATTAGAAAA
>CANQIS010000039.1 GCA_947624115.1 uncultured Bacilli bacterium | reverse complement strand
TTGAAGAAGCAAAAATCGAAGGAAGAAATCAGGGATTAGCCGATGGAAAACTAGAAGAAAAATTAGAAATTGCTAAGAATTTATTAAGCCAAAATATTGATGTAAGTATCATATCTAATGCTACTGGTTTAACGCTAGATGAAATAAACAATTTAAAATAATTTAGTTTAATAAAAAAATTAAGAATAAACGCATGAATAAAAAACATGCGTTTATTTTAATGTAAATAAAATAGATATTGAACTTATTAAATAAAAAAAGTACCTAAAATTTTGAATAATTAAATAGAGTAAGATTAAGTAAAAAAAGATACAACACGTGGTATTATCAAATCAGTTGAAGCTAATTTGATAAATTTTATGTTACAAATAGTAGAGAAATAGTATCACCATTTCGATCAAGTCGATTGGTGAACAAATCAGCTCAATCACTGTTATTAAATGAAATTAAATATCATAAAAGAATACTTTTTATAAATTACTAATTGTTATAGTAATTAAGTGTAGAAAATAAAAAAATTATTCTTTTTGGTTAATAATCCTATCGTTTAAATACATATTTCAAATATCTAGTTCATATAATTCTAACTGTAAAATAGGAGGCTATATGAACAAAATAAAAATTCCAAATTATACAGTTGGTGAGGAAATAATGAATGCCGTATCACATGGAATAGGAGCTTTACTTTCTATTATTGGTTTAATCGTTATGATTTTAAAAAGTTTAAAAGATAACAGTTTATCATTTATTGCCTGTTTAATATATGGTATATCATTAATATTACTTTATTTAATTTCATGTATATACCATGCTTTATCACCTAAATTAAAAGCAAAAAAAATATTACGTGTTTTAGATCATTGTAATGTTTTTTTACTTGAAGCTGGTACTTTTACACCAGTTTGTTTAATTTTAATCAATGGTAAAATAGGTATTATTTATTTTTGCATTATTTGGTTTTTAACAATAGTTGGTATTATTTTAAATTGTTATGACGTTGATAAATATCAAATGTTTTCACTTATTTTGCATTTACTAATTGGTTGGTCAGTAATATTCATGTTAAAAGAATTAATTTTAAATTTAAATGTAACTGGGTTATTATTTTTATTCAGTGGTGGTATTTTCTATTCAATAGGTGCTATTTTATATAAAATTGGTGCCACTAAAAAATATATGCATTCAGTTTTTCATTTCTTTTGTTTATTAGGTTCAATCTTCCATTTTTTCATGATTTTTTTATTTGCCATATAAAAAAGACAAAATTTTCTTTTGTCTCTTATTCAACTGTAACTGATTTGGCAAGATTTCTTGGTTTATCAATTTCTTCACCTTTAAATCGAGCTGTTTCATATGCAATCATCTGTAGTGGTACGACGGCTAGTAATGGCTGTAATAATTTATGAGTATTAGGAATAACCACTTTATTATAAGTGTTATAATTTTTATTTATTTTGCTATATTGATTATCTAGTTCTTCAGTAATAATCAAATAATTCTCTGAGCCTCTAGATTTAGTTTCCTCAATATTACTTAAAGTTTTATCAGCAATTTCAAAATCAGTAATAACACCAACAACAGGTGTACCTGGTTCAATTAAAGAAATAGTACCATGTTTTAATTCACCAGCTGGATATGCTTCACTATGAATGTAAGAAATTTCTTTTAGCTTTAATGAACCTTCCATACAAAGTGCATAATCAACACCACGACCAATAAAAAATATATCATTATGCGTATAAAGTGTTTCAGCAATATTTTTGTAATTTTCGCATGCTTCATTACTTAACAATCTTTCGATTTGAATTGGTAATTCTTTAATTGATTTTAAAATTTTCTCTAATTCTTTATTATCTATATTATGTTTATGATTAGCAATATTTAACGCAATTAAAGAAAGTAGGGCAATTTGGGCTGAATATGCTTTTGTTGTAGCAACAGCAACTTCGATTCCAGAATTTGTATATAATACAAAATCGACACATCTAGCAATACTGCTTCCTTTTTTACTGATAATTCCTAATGTATCTGCACCTTTTTCTTTTGCTTTAACAATAGCTTTTAACGTATCAGCTGTTTCCCCTGATTGTGACACTCCAATTACTAAAGTTTTATTATCAATAAATACCTTTTTATATCGAAATTCACTAGCAATTTCAACATCAACTGGAATATCGGCAAATTCTTCAATCATATTTTTACCAACTAAACCAGCGTGCATAGCACTTCCGCAAGCCACAATAATAATTTTATTATATTTTGAAAAATCTGGCATTTTTGCAATTAAGTTATCAATATTATTATCTATATAATCACCAATAGTATTTTTAATAACGGTTGGTTGTTCATGAATTTCTTTTAGCATAATATGTTCATAACCATGTTTATCAATATCATAAGATTCAATAGGAAATTCTTGAATATCTTTCTTAATTTCTTTTCCTAAAGCATTATAACAAATAATTTGACTATCTGTTATTTTAGCAAAATCACCATTATTTAATTCTATATATTTATTTGTATATTTAATAATAGCTGGTACATCAGAGGCAATATAATTTTCATCATTACCTAAAGCAACAATTAGAGGGCTTTCATTTCTAATCGCATATAAAGTATTATAATCATCATCAACAATAATACCTAAAGCATAGGCACCTTTAACTTTTTTTTGAAATTCAACAATTGATTTATTAATATCTTGTGTCTTTGTATATATTTGATTTAAAAGAGCAGCTATAACTTCCGTATCAGTTTCTGATTTAAATGTAACTCCATCTTTTTGTAACTGTTCTTTTATTTCTGCATAATTGTCGATAATACCATTATGGACAATGGTAATTTTACCCTGTTTATGGGGATGACTATTAATAGTATTAGGTTTACCATTAGTAGCCCATCTTGTATGACCGATTCCTAAATTGGCTTCACATGGGATAACAATTTTTTTCAAATTGTTAATTTTTCCTTCTGTCTTTGTTATTACTAATTTTCCGTTAGTTACATAAGCAATACCGGCTGAATCATAACCACGATATTCTAAATTAGTTAGTCCTTCTAGTAAAACTTCTTGGGCTTTTTTTTGTTTTCCAACATACCCAACAATTCCACACATAAAAATCCTCCTTAAAATGTAATCTTTGTTTTGTGTGTATGATATAAAATTTGTAGTAATATTTGATTTTACTTTTTGTTTATATCTAACGATTACACTTAACCGTAGCAATATCCGCCGAATTTTCGATAACTGCTATCCTCGTCAACCAAATTGGTTCTGGCGCTAATTACTTTTATTTTGTCTATCCTCCCTAAATAATAAGCAACTTTAATATATTATATAAAAAAATATGATATATGGCAATTTATTTGTCCAAAATTAATAACTTTACTATATTTTAAAAATATTGTATAATTAAGTTATATGAGGTGATAATTTGAAAAAGGTAACAATTATTGCTTTGCATTTAGGTTATGGTGGTATAGAAAAAGCTATTACTTCTTTAGCAAATAGTATATGCGATATTTATGAAGTAGAAGTTGTTTCGACATATAAATTATATGATGAACCAGTCTTTAAACTAAATAAAAAAGTTAAGGTAAGTTATTTAATTGAAAATTTAAAGCCGAATCATAAAGAATTAAAGGAAGCTTTTAAATCTTTTAATATATTTAACATCTGCAAACAAATTGGGACTACATTAAAGATTTTACGTTTGCGAAAAAATAAAATGATTTCTTTTATAAAAAAATGTAATAGTGATATTATTATATCAACTAGAGATATTCATAATAGATGGTTAGGTAAATATGCCAAAGCAAATATTTTAAAAATTGGTTGGGAGCATAATCATCATAACAATAATAATAAATATATTAAAAAAGTTGTAAATTCAGTTAAAAATTTAGATTATTTTGTTTTAGTTTCTGAATCATTAAAAGATTTCTATGCCAAAAAATTAAACAATACAAAATGTAAATGTATTTATATACCAAATTCATTAGATGAAATTCCAACTGAATTATCTAAATTAGATACCAAAAATATTATTTCGATTGGAAGATTATCAAAAGAAAAAGGTTATGTAGATTTAATAGAAGTTTTTAAATATGTAAGTTTAAAATATCCTGATTGGAAATTAAATATTATTGGTGATGGTTTAGAACGTGAAAAAATTGAAGAACGTATAAAGACTTATAAATTAGAAAATAATGTTATTTTGCATGGTTATCGTGATAAAAAATATATTAATAAACAACTTAGCAAATCATCTATTTATGTTATGAGTTCGTTTACAGAGTCGTTTGGTATTGTCTTATTAGAGGCTTTTTCTTATGGAATTCCTTGCGTTGCTTTTGATTGTGCTCAAGGAGCACATGATTTAATAAGTAATAACTGGGATGGTTATTTAATTAGTAATCGTGATAAAGAAAAAATGGCTAAAAAGATAATTGATTTAATAAAAAATGATAATAGAAGAATTATTATGGGAAATAATGCTCATAAAAAAAGTTTAAAATATACTTCTGATATTGTTAAAAAAAGTTGGATTGATATTTTAGGAAGTTGATGATATGAAAAAGAAAGTTTTATTTATATCTAGTACAGGTGGACATCTATCAGAACTGCTACAATTAAAAGATTTGTTTGAAAAATATGATTATCATATTATAACCGAAAAAACAAAGCAAACATTGTTTTTGCGTGATAAATATAAAAATAGAATTGATTATTTAGTATATGGTACTAAAGATCACTTATTTATTTATATTTTTAAATTCCTTTTTAATTGTTTTAAATCATTATTCTTATATATAAAAATTAGACCTAAAGTTATCATTACCACTGGTACCCATACAGCTGTTCCAATTTGTTATATTGGTAAATTATTTGGTAGTAAAATTATTTTTATTGAAACATTTGCAAATGTAGATACTAAGACTATTTCTGGTCGTTTAGTTTATCCTATTGCTAATTTGTTTATTGTTCAATGGGAAAGTATGCTAAAACTTTATCCTAAAGCTATTGTAGGAGGATGGATTTATTAATGATTTTAGTAACATTAGGAACCCAAGATAAAAGCTTTACACGATTATTAGATACTGTTCAAAATGCTATCGATAGTGGTTATATCAAAGAAGAAGTTATTGTTCAAGCCGGTTATACAACATATACCTCAAAAGATATGCAGATATTTGATTTAATATCTCAAGAAAAATTAGATGAATTGCGTAATGAGGCTAGCATTATAATTACACATGCTGGAGTTGGCTCTATTTTAGATTCCTTAAAATGCAACAAAATTGTCATTGCTATGGCTAGATTAAAAAAATATCATGAACATACTAATGACCATCAATTACAAATTTTAAATAATTTCTATAAAGATGGCTATATATTGAAATTAGATGAAAATCAAGATTTAAAAGAAGTTTTAGAAGAAATAAAAAAATTTAAACCAAAAAAATATAAAAGCAATAATAAAAAGTTTCAAAAAATTATAACTAATTATATAGATAATTTAAAATAATGGGGGAATTAATATATGTTATCAATTATTGTACCTTGCTATAATGAAGAAAAAAATATAAATATTATTTATAATACTATTGTTAAGATATTCCATAATAAAAAAATAAGTTTTGAAATTGTTTTTGTTAATGATGGTTCCTGCGATAATACTATTTTAGAATTAAAAAAGATTGTTAATGAAACTTCATCCAATGTTAAAATTGTTAACTTTTCTAGAAATTTTGGCAAAGAAGCAGCTATGTACGCTGGCCTAAAAGAATCTAGTGGTGATTATGTTGCGATTATTGATGCTGATATGCAACAAAATCCATCATTATTATTAAAAATGTTAGGAATTTTGGAAAAAAATGAAGATTATGATAGTGTAGCTGCATATCAAGAAACAAGAAAAGAAGGAAAAATATTAGGATTTTTTAAAAAATTATTTTATAAATTAATTAATAAAATTTCTGAAGTTGAATTTGTTAATGGAGCTAGTGACTTTCGAATCTTTAGACGAAGAATGGTTGATGCAATATTAAGTATGCAAGAGTATTATCGTTTCTCTAAAGGTATATTTAGTTGGGTTGGCTTCAATACTTACTATATGCCTTATCAAGTAGAAGAACGTGCTAGTGGTACTAGTAAATGGTCTTTTTGGAAATTATTTAAATACGCAATTGATGGTATTGTATCATTTACAACGACTCCACTTAGAATGGCTACCATCTTAGGTTTAATTATATCATTTGGTTCATTTATATACTTCCTAATTGTCATTATTCAAACATTTATTTGTGGAATTGATGTACCAGGTTATGCTTCCTTAATTGGTATTATATTGTTATTAGGTGGCATTCAATTACTATCTTTAGGGATAATTGGAGAATATTTAGCTAGAACCTATATTGAAAATAAAAAAAGACCTATATATATTGCTAAAGAAGTTATTTCCAGTAAGAAAAAATAATATTGTCAAAAATGTTAATTATTTCATATAATATATTGAGATAATAAGCAATTTGACTTTTTTGTTTAAATATGTTATTATGTCACATGTAATGGCGCATTATTCTAGTCAATTTAATTTATTATGAAGGTGGGGCTAAAAATCCACTAAAGAGCATACCTGTGAAACTTTTGGTGCTTGCTTCATACGCCCAGTTTGGGGTGAGTGCTGGAAGAAAGAAAATTTGGGCGACCGTAATGGCATACGTTATCGACCCGATTTTCGTGGAGACCTATTATTGTGTTTGGCCTATACACAAATTGTTGATGGACTAAATACGAAATGGGATTAAACCTACTATGTGATGAAAGTTACGAGTAGAGTAGCTTGTCTTGAGTGAATTTATGGGGATAATCGATTTCTTAAATAGTTTTCGGCCAAAAATTATTTAGGCTTGCGATTTGAAACATTTTTTGCAAAAAAGAACTAATTTTAAATTAATTGTCGAGGAAATCTCCTAGAATGTTTTTTAATTTGGGATTGCAGTGTGTACTAAGTGGTAATCAAGTCATATATTTGGTAACAATATATCAATTTTTTTAAAGGGGAACCGCTTTTTGGCAACAAAAAGTAAAAATTGGGGAAATCCAACTTGACCTAAGACGCAAAGTTTACTATTTTAAAGCCATTCTAAAAAAGGGTTTTATAACTCTTTTTTTGTATATTAATATTGAAAAAAAAAGGAACTGCCGGATTAACAGTTCCAAAAAAGAATAAAAAGGGGTTGGCTAGTGTGATACTAGCTCCAATTCGCCTAAATCGAATTGGTACTGTATATACTAATCGAAAATTGACTAAAAGTCAACCTTTTTTTGAAAATTATTTTTTATTTCCCAATTTTTCATTGATTTACGAACAAAAGTTTGCTAAAATTATAATAGAAATGGTGATGTTATGAATTTAAACGAATTAGCAGGTGTAGGACCTAAAACGCTTATTTTACTAAATAAATTAGGAATTTATAATTTGAATGATTTAATATCTTATTATCCATTTAGATATAATATTTTAAAAAGAAGTAATTTAACTGTTTTAAATCAAGATGACAATATCATTATTGATGGTATAATTGAAAGTCGACCTAATCTTTTTTTCTTTGGCAAAAAAAAAGACAAGATGAATTTTAAATTAAATGTTGGTAATATGTTACTATCAATTATTATCTTTAACCGTGGTTATTTAAAAAACAAATTATTGCCAGGTAAATATATTACTGTTATTGGTAAATATGATAAATTTCACAGTACCGTTATTGCAAACGACATAAGATTATCAAAATTACCAGATATTCCACAAATTGAGCCTATTTATCATGCTAATTATACTATTTCTTCTAATAAAATACATAAATATATTTTGTCTGCTTTAAGCAACTTATCAAATGCTGATAACTATTTGCCAGAAATATTTGAAAATAAATATAATTTGATCAATAAAACAAATGCCATTTCCATTGTGCATAATCCCACAGAAATAAACTCATTGAAAAATGCATTATACCGCTTAAAATACGAAGAATTATTTTTATTTATGCTAAAAATTAATTATTTAAAATTAAATAATAATTTTTCATTTGGTTTAAAACGCATTGTATCTAAAACACAAGTAGATGATTTTATTAATAAATTACCATTTAAACTAACCACAGATCAAATAAAATGTGTCGATGATATCTATCATGATTTAATAGACGAAAAAAGAATGAATCGATTAATTCAAGGTGATGTTGGAAGTGGAAAAACGATAGTAGCTGTAATAGCTATGTATATAAATTTCTTAAGCGGTTATCAAAGTGCAATGATGGCCCCAACTGAAATTTTAGCGACTCAACACTATGAAAATATGAAAAAACTATTTGCTGATTATAATATTAATGTTGAACTTCTAACAGGTAAATTAAAAATAAAAGAAAAAAAGAAAATTTATGAAAAACTTTTTAACAATGAAATAGATATTATCATAGGAACACATGCTTTATTTACTGATGATGTCATATATAAAAATTTAGGTTTAGTCATTACTGATGAACAACATAGATTTGGCGTTAACCAGCGTGCTAGTTTAAAAAATAAAGGGCTAGTTCCTGATATTCTCTATATGAGTGCTACTCCAATTCCACGAACTTATGCACTTACTATTTATGGCGATATGGCTATTTCCAGTATTAAAACTATGCCAAATGGCCGAAAACCGGTTATTACTTATTTGAAAAGTGATAATGAAATAACCGAAGTTTTAAATATGATGTTAAATGAATTAAAACAAAAACACCAAATTTACGTTATTGCTCCTTTAATAGAAGAAAGTGATAAAATTAATTTAGAAAACATTGTTGAATTATACAATAAAATGAATCGAGCTTTTGGAAAATTTTATAAAGTTGGTATGCTACATGGTAAAATGAGCACTGAAGAAAAAGATGAAGTCATGATAGCCTTTGAAAAAAATGAGATTCAAATTCTTGTTAGTACAACCGTTATCGAAGTTGGTGTTGACGTAAAAAACGCTACTATGATGGTTATCTTTGATAGTTATCGTTTTGGTTTATCAGCAATTCACCAATTACGTGGTAGAGTTGGTCGTAATTCTTTACAATCATATTGTATATTAATGAGCAATCGCAATACAGAACGCTTAAAAATTTTAACCCAAACTAATGACGGCTTTAAAATTAGCGAAGAAGACTTCAAATTAAGAGGCAGTGGTGATTTATTTGGTGTTAAGCAAAGTGGTGATATGAACTTTAAATTAGCCAATCTAAAAAACGATTACGATATACTATTAAAGGCTAAAGATGATAGTGATTATTACTTAAAAAATATTGATTTATATAATGATTCAATCGCAAATAAACTAAAAGAAATGATATATAATTCTAATAATTTAGATTAAATTTAACTAAAATGAACATTTTAGTTTTTTTTGACATATTTTTTATTCATAATCATATATAATTTGAATAAATTAAAGAAAGGTGATATGATGCGAAAAAGATTTGTAGCTAAACATTCAAAAGACTTTTCCCTTTTTTTTAAAATTTTTCTTTTCTGCTTACTAATAATTTTTATAATTTCCAAAATAATGTCTTTAAAATTTTTTAATTCCAACGAACAACTAATTAAATATATTATGGAAGAATCAAACCATTTAATAGAAACAGATTTGACTTATTCCAGTCAAATATATGGTGCAAATCTATTAATAACGAACATGAATATTAAAGAACCATTTAGTTTATTCCAAAACAATTTAATATATCAACCAGCAAATACCACTGATATTAATAGTAGTGAAAAAATAATAGACGCAATCAAAAACATTATGAATTTAATATCATTTGATACCATAACAAACAATCCTAGTAAAATGGTTAATAAATCAGATAACCAACCATTAGTATATATTTATAATACTCATCAAACTGAAAGCTATGCAAACAGTGATATTGATGGATTAACACCTAATGTCTTTACCGCTGCCCACATTCTAAAAGATAATTTAGAAAAAAGGGGTATTAGTACAATTGTTGAAGAAAACAATATAAGTCAATATTTAAACAATAATAATTTAACTTATGATGACAGTTATATCGCCAGTCGTTATTATTTAGAACAAATTATTAATCAATATCCTTCTATAAAAATATTTATTGATTTACATAGAGATGCACTTTCGTATGATTTTGCTACTATTCAATATGAAGGAAAAAATTATGCTAAAATATTATTACTGGTAGGTCTAGATCATGAAAAATATCAGCAAAATTTAGATTTCAACAAAGAATTAAATGCTAGTATACTAGAAAAATATCCTTTTTTAACTAGAGGAATTTTAACAAAAACTGGGCCACTGGTCAATGGAATATATAATCAAGATTTAAATGAACACATAATTGTTTTAGAAGTTGGAGGTAATGAAAATAATATAATTGAAGTTAGCAATACTTTAGAACTAATAAGTGATATCATTTCGGTTAAAGTAGGTGAACTAAATGTCTGATAAAAGTAAAAATATTGCTAATTACTTATTAAAACTTTCATTAATAATATTATTTATTTCCTTCCTAACACTATATTTTTCTCACAATTCAGGCTATTTTGAATATGAACAACATAAAAAAACAAGTTTTACTAAAGAACAAATTGAAAGATTTGAACAAGATATTAAAGATGGTAAAGAAGTCGACATTACTAATTATTTAGACAATAAAGATAACGACTATTCCAATAAAATATCAAATTTAGGTCTAACTTTATCCAAACAAATAGAAAAAGCTATCAAAGGTGGACTAAATCATGTCATAAATTTTATTAATAATTCACTTTCGTAAAAAAATATACGAAAAAAAAAGGAATTATTAATTTTTTTTTATATATTTATAATGAGGTGATTATTATGTATTATATAAAAAAGTATTATCGAAAAAGTCTAATAATTATTTTTTTAATAATTATATTATTATTTTTATTTATGATTAACCATAAAAATAAAAAAGTTGAACAATTTGATGAAGAATTAATTATTAAAGAAGAAGTAACAGCAACATCAGAAACCATGAAATTTAATATAAAAGGTGCTGTTGCTAATCCAGGTGTCTATGAATTTAAACAAGGTGAAAGAGTAGTTGATGCTATTGAAAAAAGTGGTGGATTATTAGAAAATGCTGATACATCAGTTATTAATTTAAGCAAAAATTTATTTGATGAAATGGTTATCGTTATATATACTAACGAAGAAGTAAATAATATGAAACAAAATAACGTTATAGTCCAATACGTTGAAAAAAGTTGTGATTGTCCAAAATTAGAAAACGATGCTTGCCTTGTTGAAAAAGATGTAAATAGTCCTGATAACAATAACAACTTAAATATATCTTCTAAAGTATCGATTAACACTGCTACCATAGAACAATTGCAAACTTTAAATGGGATTGGTAAATCAAAAGCTGAAGCTATTATTAAATACCGTTCTGAACATGGAAGCTTTAAAACAATTGAAGAAATTATGAATGTAAGTGGTATAGGAGAAGCTATTTTTGCAAAAATTAAAGACAATATTACAATCTAAATATTTGATAATTTGCCTTATTTTAATTACATTATTTAAAACAATCTATGTAATAAATAACAAAATAAAAACAGTTTATAATGGTAATGAAACAAAAATTCAAGGTATTATCAACGATATTAATATAGAAGACAACAAATTAAGTATTGAATTAATATCAGACGAAAAAATAATCGTTAATTATTATATTAAAAATGAACAAGAACTAAATAATATATATAATGAATATCAATTAGGTGAACAAATTATCGTTTTAGGAAATTTAAATAAACCTATAAAGAATACTATCTTTAATTTATTTAATTATCAAAAATATTTAGCAAGCAAAAAAATATATTGGACATTTACTGCTAATAATATATATCATGTAAGTCATCAAATTCCTACAATGTATAAAATAAAAAATTTAATTATAAAAAGAATAACATCTATAAAAGATGTATCTAGTTATTTAAATACTTTTATTTTAGGTAATGATAACCTTCTAACTAACGAAGTGGTTGCTAGTTATCGAACTAATGGCATAAGTCATTTATTTGCTGTATCAGGCATGCATATTACTTTTTTTTCTTCTTTTTTACTATTATTACTAAATAAAATATCTAAATTAAAAAAACTTAACTACCTAATCGTTATTTTATTTTTATTACTATACATGTTTCTAACAGGTTATTCACCATCAATTATCAGATCTGTCATGTTATTTATTTTATGCTCTATAAATAAACTATATAATTTAAATTTAAAAAATATTAACATACTAATTACTATATGTTCAATTATGCTATTTATCAATCCTTATTATATATATAATTTAGGTTTTATCTTTAGTTTTGTTGTTAGTTTTTATTTAATTATATTTAGTAATTTAATTAAAAATATTAACAATTATTTTGGCAAAATCTTTATAACTTCATTAATTGCCTTTTTAGCAAGTATACCTATTCTAATCAATAACTTCTTCTATATAAATTTTATATCTATTTTTTTAAATGTTATTTTTGTCAGTTTTGTTTCCATTCTTATTTTTCCTTTATCAATAATTACTTTTATTTTTCCATTTCTATCTCCATTATTAAAAATATTAATTATTATTTTAGAAAACTTATCATTATTTTTCTCTAAAATTACTATTTTAAAAATATCACTATGCCATATTAATTTATTAATTATAACTATTTACTATTTAATTATTACAATTATTTTAAAATGCTTTCAATCTAAAAAATACTACTCAATTATACCCTTAATCATAATTATTTTTTTTCATCACAATATTTTATATTTTGATAAATCAGCTATGATTACCATGATAGATGTTGGACAAGGTGATTCCATTTTAATTAGATTACCATATCAAAAAGGTAATATTTTAATTGATACCGGTGGAATTGTCGATTATAACCAAGAATGGCAAAAAAATAAAACAACATATTCAATTGCTAAAGATAAATTAATTCCATATTTAAATTCTGTTGGTATATCAAAATTAGATTATTTAATACTAAGTCATGGTGATTACGACCACATGGGCGAAGCAATAAATTTGGTGAATAATTTTAAAATAGATAAAGTTATTTTTAATTGTGGTGATTTAAATGAACTAGAACTCGATTTAATCAATAATTTAAATGAACAAAACATACCATATTATAATTGTCTTCAAAAAATAAGTGTAGCAAATAATAGTCTATTCTTCCTAACTACTAGAGAATATGATAATGAAAACGATAATAGTAACGTAATTTACATGAAATTAAATAATTATAAATTTCTTTTTATGGGAGATTCTGGTATAGATAAAGAAAAAGATATTTTAAAGAAATATGCCTTAAATCAAATTGATATATTAAAAGTAGGCCATCATGGAAGTAAAACTAGTAGTAGTAAAGAATTCATAGATAGCATTAATCCTAAATATAGTTTAATTTCAGTAGGTAAAAATAATCGATATAAACATCCAAATGATGAAGTACTTGAAACATTAGTTAAATCAGAAATATATAGAACAGATAAAAATGGAAGCATTATGCTTAAAATAATAGACAACAAATTAACTATAAAAACCTGTCTACCTTAGAAAAACAATAAATTCCAATCTTATAGACTAATAAGCAATTATAAACAATAAAAAAGATTCGAAATGAATCTTGATTTAAAGAATTTATATATATTATTTATCTAAAAATTTAGCAACAATTTTTTTAAAACTTTCTTCAGTCATAGGTTTAACAATATAATCATTAAATCCACACACATTAATAAAATAATCGGTTTGATCACTACTAATAGTATTAATAACAACAGGTATATTAAATTTATTTAATTTTTTTAATTCATTAAACATAGTAGGACCATCACAACCATGTTTATAAATATTATTTGTAATGATTAAATCACAAGTATAATTATGCTTAATTTTATCGATAATATCCTCGCCAGAGGTTACAATATCTATATCAAAATTAAATATTCTAATAATAGAAATAGTTTGTTTAAGCGAATATATATTATAATCGCCAATTAATATTCTTTTATTCTTCTTTTCATTTAATATTTTATTTTGAAAATTATCTCTATTTTTTTCTCTTCTTAAAAATTCATAATCACTATTTTGTTGAAAATATTTTTTTTCTAAAATATTATAATTATGTTTTTTTCTTTTCAAAATTACTAAAAGTATTATATTCATCATTAATAAAAAAATAATGCCAATATATAATATTTCTATCATTGCTAGTCTTCTTTCTATAAAATATAATTCTTTTTAAAGTATATCACATTTTTTCCATTTTTTGCCAAAAAATGCTACATATTTATAATTAAATTTAGTATAAAATATATATAAACGTTGGCGGTGAGTGAATGAATAAGAGTGAATTTAATACTTTAATTAAATCAATCGATATTTATAACCCAAATGAGTACAATAAAGTAGTAACCGTACTTAAGCACAACATTTGTCAAAATATGCGAATTGCAAGGAAACTATCTAATATTAATGCTGATAGTGCTGCTTTATTTTTAAATTTGGAACCTCAGTCTCTAAGAAGAATAGAAGCAGAGGGAGATAGAGATGATATTTCTACAAAAGTATTTATAATGGCAGTTATGCTATATAATCCAGATGCTAATTTTTATTTCCAAAACTGGAAAGAAAATGAACTTCTGTTAAAAGAAAAAGAAGAAATTAATATATAATATATTAAAAAAATATAACTTAACTTATATTTTTTTTTGCTGTGTATTAGATTTGAGGTGATGGAGTAAAGTTATAGTCAGAATAAACTTCGTATATATTTATTGGA
>CANQIS010000038.1 GCA_947624115.1 uncultured Bacilli bacterium | reverse complement strand
TAGTCAATCATTTATACTATAATTTTATTATTAAATCAAAATAAGTTTTAAATAATCAAACTGTTCATCAATATTAATTTAAGATTTTTGAAGTAAAATTTATAATACAAAAAAAGATTAAACATGTAATCTTTTCTATAAAATTTATTTTCTTCTATGCTTTTCTATTGAAGAAGGTCAGATTTATTTACTGTTATAACTGGGCGCACACCATAATAGTAAGCGTCGAAGACAAGGCTGTCGTACAAGTCGGCATTGCTGTAGTCCAAGGTGCCATAGTAGTCCACATACCACGCGCCAGCAGAGTAACTCGCAGACGCTGAAGATGTCCAATAGCCAGAATTTCCACTTTGGGCTACATTACAACCATAATATGTACAATCTTCTGTATTATTGAACAACCAGGCATATTTACTCTTTTTACTTGAACTTCCTACTGGTGTTTGCCATATTTCATCTTCACTTTCTGCACCATCTAAATAAAACCATTTATCACTTAATGTCCAACCTATTCCATTATTTTCTGTTGTTTTACTCGCTCCTGTTATTTCTGCTACCTCTTCGGCACTTATTAATCTTGCTTTATTTCCATATGTTGAATAATTTATTGTATATGTATGTGATGTTCCACTATATGTCCAACTTGCTGTATAGGGAGTTGGTGCTACCAATTTTTCTGACCAATTTGATGTTGCTGTACTTAATGCATTCAATACTTCTTTTGGTCCGTTATAATTTGTAGTTGATTCACCATCAGTGCTATTCCATGCTATTGTATCTGTTATATTATGATCAGATATCATTGTATAATTTGTTCCATCATCTTTATACACATACCATTTCATGCAACCTGTATTTGTCCCTGTTATACTTACTGAATTTTTTTCATTACATTCTTTTGTTAAATCGGTCGGATCTAAATAAATAATAGCTAATACTCCTTCATAGCCGCCTACTATTCCTTTTGATGAAAATTCTTCTTTTTTTATAACTGTTCCGCCAAATTTTGGTTCTATGTACTCTGTTTCACACCAACTTTTTTCTCCATCATAATTACAATAATATCCATTTATTTCTAAATTACTTGCTGTTACTTTATTTCCGCCTTCTGTTATTGTTACTGTTCCTCCTGTTGGTTTTGCTCCTTGAAATCCTAATTGTTCTAATTTTGTTATATTATAATCTGTTAATTCTGTTTGTAATTTACATCCTTCTTTACTACATTCAAATGTTACTGTTTCTTCTGGAAAGCCTCCATAATTTTTCATCATAAAATCTTGTACATATTTATCAGCTGATTTTGCTATTGAAAGTGCCGAACTCTCAGCTGCACTTTTTCTTGCACTACTTAAAATATTTAATATCTGTGGTACTGCTATTAAAGCTATTACTGCTAGTATTACAATTACAGCCAATAACTCGATTAAAGTAAATCCTTTATTTTTATTTTTAAAATTTTTATTCATATCCTTACTCCTATTCTTTTATTACAAGAATAGTATAACATCTTATATTTTTGTTTGTCAACATTTTTATTTAAAGATAATTATCAAAAAAAGATTACAATCTGTAACCTTAATTTTTAATTATTTTCTATATGATGTCATAGTAAATACCTTACTTCGATCAATTTCTTTAATCGTATTTTCGTCTGTTTTTTCACTTAATAAATTATTGTTAATATACATATCTGATAAGTTAAGTGTAGAATCATCAATAATACTATCTATAAAATCATTATATTTTATTTCTTCAAGATTTTCAATTACAAAATAAGCAAAACATTCACTTAAAATTTTGATTGATGAATCTGGGTTGCATAATTTTTTACTTTGATATTGCATCTTCTTAGTACTTAATCGATAAATAATATCAAACAGATTGTTATATTCATTATCAGATAAATTTATTTTTAGTTTGTATCTATCAGCTAAAGTTTGCATAACAGAATAAATAATATGTTTTAAATTTACCAAATCAGGCTCGCAAACATTAATTACTCTAAATCTACGTTCATAAGCACTATCCTTATAAAAATTTCGTAAATATTCTTCACGAGTTGTACAGCCAATAACTTTAATTAAATCATTTGAAATATAAGTTTTTAATAAATTAGCTAAATCAAGACAAGAACCATCAGCAACTCCAGCTCCTAAACTTGTATGCATTTCATCAAAAAATACAATAACATCTTTTGACATTATTAGTTTATTGCATAATAGTTGCACTTTGTGTTCAAAATCACCACGATATTTTGTGCCTGATATTAAATCAGCAACGTTTATAGATAAAATTCCTTTATTTTTTAATATTTTACAAACATTACCATGCTGAATTTGATATGCTAACCCCTCAACAATTGACGTTTTACCAACGCCAGCATCACCAACCAATACAACACCAGATTTAGGTATAATCAATTGTTTACATAAATCACGTATTTCCTTTTCTCTTCCTATGGCTGGATTAGAAGTATAATTTATATCTGTTAAATAAACACCAAATTCCCCATACTGGTTATTTACTTTATCTGATTGTAAATGTACAGGTTTATATTCTTCTAAATTTTCATCAAATAACAAACATTCAGATTTATTTTCATCATTGTTTCTATTTAATATAGACTTATCAATTGCATAATTTATTGACTTTTTATCATCGAAATTACTAATTATTTCAACTTTATTATTATTTTCATCAGCAATATTTCCACTACTATTTTGTTCTACTTCATTTTTTTTAGCTCTCTTTTTATTTAAAAAAAATTCCCACATCTTAAACCTTCCCCCCTATTTAAGACATTTCTTCAAGTAAATAATATACTAACATAGTTGAAAGTAGAAATCAAGAAAAAAATAATTAAAAATTTAATTTTAATTATATTTCCAATATAAATAATTCTAAAGCCATATTTTTATCCATTGTACCTAATTTTATACCCTCGTCAATTTTAGCTAACTGTTCTAGATATTTCAATAAATTTTTACTTGAATACATATAAGAATTCTCCATTGCTTTTTGAACTCTATATGGATGAATATTTAAAATATCGGCTATATCCTTATTAGAATATCCCTTTTTTGATAATTCCTTAACTTGATAAATAATTCTAAATTGATTAGCTAATCTTATAATAATTTGAATTGGTTCTTCTCCCTGTCTAACCATTTCCTCATATATTTTTAAAGCTTTAGCCAAATTTTTTGTTACAATCGAATTAACTAAATCATTCATATCAATTTCTATTGTTTCACTACAAACGGCTAAGACATCATCTTTAGTAATAATCTTATCTTCATCTTTATATAATTTTAATTTTTCTATTTCCGATGCTACAATTGCTAAATTATCACCTACATAATTAATAAATAATTTAATCGTATTTAAATCCATTTTATAATCAGCTAATTCTTGTTTAACAAATAAATCAATATTCTTTAATTTATTAAATTCTAAAACTTTCCCTTTATCTTTAATTAATTTAACTATTTTTTTTCGATCATCAATTTTTTCTTCCACACAAGTAAAAATAATAATTGAATCAGGATTAGGATTATTCAAATACTTTACCAATAAATCTAAATTATGATTTAATCCTTTTTTTTTCGCACTTCCAGTAAATATATAAGCATTTTCAATAATCATCAATTTTTTATTACTAAAAAGTGAATTCATTGATGCATCATCTAAAATATTATCTAATAAATCATTTTCTAAATTATAATTATTAATATCAATACTTTCAATTTTATTATCTTGAATAATTTTTTTTATTTCGCGATTAATCAAAAACTCAACAGTACCATATAACAAATAAAGCATTATAACATATCCTTCTTTTTTAAAATCCAAGCAATAATAAGTGCTAACAAAATCGATATAATTAAAACAATAATAAACGCATATGGATTATCTGCTAAAAAACCAAGTGGAACATTCATCCCCATAAAAGATGCTATCATCGTTGGAATTGAAAAAACAATAGTAATTCCTGCTAAAAATTTCATAACTTGATTTAAATTATTAGAAATAATATTCGCATAATTATCCGACATACTAGAAATAATTTCTCGATAAACAGCAGCCATTTCAATTCCTTGTTTACTTTCGATCATCGCATCTTCTAACAAATCCAAATCATCATCATACAAATTGATAATATTTCCTTTAGCTAGTTTATCTAAAATAACATCATTTGCTTTTAAACTAGTTGTAAAATAAACTAAGCTTTTTTGCAACTGCATTAAATTTAATAATTCACTATTAGAAGTTGATTTAATTAAAAATTTTTCTTTTCGCTCAATTTCTTGATCTATCAAATTTAAATACTTAATATATAAAGTTGCTACTCTAAATAATAATTGAATTATAAAACGCGTTTTTTTTGAAGTATATAAATCTTTTATTCTATTATCTTTAAAATCATTTAAAACATCTGTTTGCTTTAAAGAAATAGTAATTAAAAATTTATCATTTGTAATAATACCAATAGGTATTGTAACATACTTATTTTTAATTGTTTTATCAGTCATATAAGGAACATCGACAACAATTAATTTAGAATTACCATCTATTTCTATTCGTGGTAATTCTTCATCATCTAACATTTTTAAAATTAGCGAACGAGATATTTCCGTCATTGCAACTACCTTTTCAATTTCTTCCATCGTTGGATCAACCAAATCAATCCATACATTATTAGAAAACTCCTTTAAAATTTTAATTTTATTATTTACATCAGTTTTATAAATCGTCAACATATATATCACCATTCTAATTATAAAACAAAAATAATGTATATTTCAACACTATTTTATAATAAACCAAAAAGTTGTACCTTTCTTTTTGATTGATTCAACACCATATTTAAAACCATGATTAACTAAAATATTTTTAACGATCGATAATCCTAATCCCGTCCCCTTTAATTCACGTTGATAAGTTTTATCTACCTTATAATATTTTTCCCAAATTAAATCTAAATCTTTCTCATCTATACCTTTTCCAGTATCTGCAATTTCTACCTTAACACCATCATTCGTATTTAAAACTCTAATAATTACTTTTTTATCATCGCCTGTATAATTTATCGCATTATTTATTAAATTATAAATAACTTGTTCTATTCTTTTCTTATCGGCTTTAACAACATTATTAGTCTTATACTCAAAAACAAAATTATAATTTTCATTCATAACTAGATAATCATATCTTTTTAATATTGATTTAATTAACTCGATTAAATTAAATTGTTCAATTTCTAATTTATTAACATTAGCTTGAACTTTTGATAATTCTAAAATATCATTAACAAGCAAATTTAAGCGATCAGTTTCTTCAATAATAACATTTAAATTTTCTGTTCTTTTTTTGACATTTTTACTATTTAAATCTCTGGCCATTTCTGAATAAGCCTTAATCATTGTTAAAGGAGTTTTTAAATCATGACTAACATTAGCTAAAAACTCACGACGTAAGTTTTCGGTTTTCGATAACTCCACTGAAGTATTATCCAAAGTATCAGCAAGTTCATCTATCTCCTTAATATTAGTATTTGTTTTAAATTCAATATTATAATTACCATTAGCCATTTCTTTAGCATTTTCATTTATTTGACTAATCGGTTTAGATAATTTTTTAGATATAAAATAAGCAACTACAAAAGAAAGTAACATAACCCCAATTGTTACATATACTAACTGACTAGCCAATATTCCAATAGTAGAATCTAACGGCTCCAACGAAGCCGTTACAAAAATAGTAACATTACTTGCTATTTTTTGACCATAAACCAAAGTTTGATTATGAAATTTAGTATTTGTTATCTCATATTGAAAAGTAGCATCATTACTTTGTAAAAAAGACATTTTGGCTTCAATATAATTTCTATCATTTATATCCCTATCAATTAAACAACTATTTGAAGAATACAAAAAATTAGAATTAGTAACAAATTCAATACAAACATTATTAGAAAAAGTCAATTCATCTAATATATCTGAAAAATTATCGACATTATAATTTTGTTTTATCTCATTTACTATTTTAACAATATTTTTAGTTGTCATCCACTTATAATAAGATTTCAAAAAAATAACTTGAAATAACCATAAAAAAGTTAAAATTACAATTGAAAAAATAATTAAATAAGACCATATTTTAGAATGCATTGAATTACTTTGTTTCAAATTTATAACCTACTCCTCTAATTGTTTGAATTAAATCACGATATTTTCCAAGCGTATTTCTAAGCATTTTAACATGAGTATCAACTGTACGATCATCACCAAAAAAACTATATCCCCATATTTTATCCAATAAAACTTCTCGTGATAAAGCAATATTCTTATTATTAATAAAGTAGACTAACAAGTCATATTCTTTAGGTGTAAATTTTACTTTTTTACCATCAATAGTAATACTATGAGCTTTAAAATCAACTTCTAAAGTATTATAGACAAATTTATCAGTTTGAACTAAATTACGTTTCAAGACAGCCTTAATTCTAGCAACCAATTCTTTAGGACTAAAAGGTTTAGTAATATAATCATCAATTCCCAAATCAAAGCCCATTAATTTATCAAATTCATCACTTCTAGCAGACAATATAATAATTGGAATATTCTTATCTTTAATACTTTTACATACTGAAAAACCATCTAATTCAGGCATCATAATATCAAGAATAATTAAATCAACTGCTTTCGAATTAATAATCTCAAGTGCCTCTTTACCATTAGAAGCTTCAATTACTTCATATTTTTCACTCTCACAATACTGAACTATAACATCTCTAATTAATTTTTCATCATCTACCACTAATATCTTCAAAAAAATCACTTCCTAAAAAAATTTTACTTTAAAAATATGTAATTTGTGTGAAAAAAACTATTTAATACTACTTTTTATAAAAGAATCAAATAATGGGTGACATTTAGTTGGTCTACTTTTAAATTCAGGATGAAATTGACAAGCAATAAAATGTTTGTGTTTTGGATACTCAATTATTTCAACTAAGTTAGCCTGTTCATTAATACCAGAAAAAACTAATCCCTTTTTTTCTAAAACATCACGATACTTATTATTAAACTCATAACGATGACGATGACGTTCTAATATTTCATCTTGATTATAATCAGCATACGCTAAAGTACCACGTTTTAACTTGCATGCATAATTACCTAAACGCAATGTTCCACCCATATTAACTATTGCTTTTTGATCAGCCATCAAATCAATAATAGGCTCCTTACATAAAGAATCAAATTCTGTTGAAGAAGCATCTTCTAAATTGCAAACATTTCGTGCAAATTCAATAACTGCAAGTTGCATTCCTAAACAAATTCCTAAAAAAGGTATATTATTTACACGTGCATAATTAATTGCTTTAATCTTACCTTCAATACCACGTGTTCCAAATCCACCAGGTACCAATATACCACGTGAATTTTTAAATACTTCCTTTAAATTTACATCATTTTTTTCTAAAGTTTCCGAATCGATCCAATTGATATCAATTTTCGTTTTATATTTATAACCAGCGTGACGTAATGCCTCAGCAACTGATAAATAAGCATCATGTAACTCGACATATTTTCCAACTAATGCTATTTCAATAGAATTATCCAAATTATCAACCGTATTAACTAAATCTTCCCAATATTTTATATTTGCTTTTCTAATTGGTAAATTAAATTGTTTCAAAATATTTTCATCGATCTTTTGTTTATAAAAATTAATTGGAATTTGATATATATTCTTAACATCAACCGCATTAATTATATTTTCTGATGGAACCGAACAAAATAGCGATAATTTATTTTTTATTGAATCACTTAATTCATAAGGTGTTCTACATACAATCGCATTAGGTGTAATCCCCATATTACGTAAATCCCTAACACTATTTTGCGTTGGTTTTGTTTTTAACTCTCCAGAACCATAAATAAATGGCACTAAAGTCGTATGTACAAAAAAAGTATTCTCACGTCCTAATTCATATTGAATTTGACGTAATGCCTCAATAAAGGATTGCGATTCAATATCACCTACTGTACCACCAATTTCCGTAATAACAATATCGGCCTTAGAAGTATTAGCTGCTTCATAAACCTTATTCTTTATTTCATTAGTAATATGTGGAACCATTTGGACAGTTGCCCCTAAATATTCTCCTCTTCTCTCTTTTTCAATAACCGACGAAAAAATTTTACCACTAGTAATATTAGAAGTATAATTTAATTCCTCATCAATAAATCGTTCATAATGCCCTAAATCTAAATCCGTTTCACAACCATCATAAGTTACATATACCTCACCATGTTGAATAGGATTCATCGTTCCTGGATCCACATTAATATAAGGATCAAACTTCTGCATAAAAACCTTATATCCTCTAGATTTCAATAACAATGCTAAAGAAGAAGCAGTAATTCCTTTACCTAAACCAGATACAACCCCTCCTGTTACAAAAACATATTTTGCCATAAATACCTCCATAAAAACAAAAAAAGCCCTGAGAGATTTCTATAGGCTCTCTTAAATTATATCACATAATATCTATTATTTAACAAAAAAACATGAAAAAATATAATTTCATGCTAATATTATTAATCAATAACATCTATGTTTGATTTAATAACAGGACAATACCAAGAATAGTTGAACTAACTTTATAAGCCATTCACATAGCCTTCATAATTTAATTCCATGCCCTATGTAAATAACTAAAACATGAAGAAGAAGTCCAATATCCAACAGTTTCACTTTTTTCTACATTACAACCATGATATTTACAACCGTATGTATTATCAAATAGCCATGCATATTTACTTTTAAAATTTTCATTTGTCAATTTTTTTAATTTTATTTCTAAAGTATAATATGCTTGACAAAAATTAAATACAAAATTATACTAATAAACAAAAGAGGTAATATCTTTATGAGTAATACTATTAAAAAATTTACAGAATCGCTAGAAAAAAATATTAAAATCTTACAAAATAATTTAACAATGACTCCATTTACTAAGCCAATTGGTACATTAATGGAAAAAGATAATCTATTAATTGATCAAATATTACAAAGAATAAATTTGAAAAGATTTATTAATGGACAAGAAGAACAATCGGAAATATATATCGACTTTTCAGAATTATCATCAATATTAAATGAAACCAATTTAAAAGTAAGAGAAAAAGCTGAAATTATTATATTTATATTAAAAAAGAATTTGGAAAAATTAAATAATGGGTTTAATATTAACCAACTTTCTAATTATCAATTTAAATATACTAATTTTAATGAAGTAAAAAATTTATTATTAACTAATCATTATCAGCAATTATGCAATAATAAGTTATTATCTGAAATAGAAATATTAAAATTAGAAGAAATAAAAAAAGTCTTAGAAATAAATAATCAAATGATTGAACAACATAAATTAATAAAAGAACATTATTTTGATAAATATCCTAACATTGATACAGATGATTTAAAATTTATTGTAACTATATTAAAAGACCTTAATATAGATAAAAAATTATTAGATGAAATAAAAGGATATTTTATAAGTACTATTGAAAAAAATATACAACAAAATAAATTACAGAAACCAATAATAAAAAAAGAAAACTCAGCAATTTCTTTAAATACAAAAAATATATCGGAAAAAGAATATAATTATTATAATAGACAATTAAAGCAATATTATAATTTAGATACTGGTAAAACAATAAGGACTCTATCCTTAAACGAACAAATAACTTGTGTTTGCATATTACAAAAAATGAAAATTGAAAACGATAAAATAAATGAAATTTTATATAAAATCAATAAACTAAATTCCAAAAATCCAATATCTATTTATATACAAATGTATGATAAATATAATTACTATAAAAGTAACAAAAAAATAGAAAATATTTTATATGAATTAGATAATTATTTTAAATTAATTTTTATAAGTAATGATGAGGATTATGAATTAATTAAAATGTTTTTTGAAGATGGTATTAACGAAATAAAAGAATTAATACCTAAAAATTATGAATATGAATACCAAAAAGCAAAAGAATTAAAAATTTGAAATAAACTCGAATATCAAATTTATTTTCATAAAATAGCACTATCATGCTTTATATAATACAAAAAAGATTATCACTTTGATAATCTTTTTACTTTATAAAATCATTTAAAATATTAATTAAAGCTTCATTACCTTTTTCAGTTAAATGTATTCTATCAGCCATTACATAATCATCATTATTTTGAATTTCATTATAAAAGTCTAATATTTGTACATTTTCCCTTTCTAAATTTGAAACATTATTATCTATTAATAATATATATATATCATGATTTTCACATAAATTAATTATACTTTCATAATTTTCTTTACTTAAATTCATACTATTATCAAAAGCCAAAACAATTTTATGCGTTAAAGTATCATCTTCAATTGATTTCTCTATTTCATCTATTAAAAGATCATAACTAAAATCTTGTTTAATAATAAATTTTGCGTCAACATATTTTTCATGTAACTCCTCAAAAACATTCAATAAAATATCATTACCATAAAAACTTATTTTATTTTTCTGTTCTTCTTCATGTTGTTTTAAAATATTTGATTTTTGCTCTTGATATTTATTTAAATAAATTTGATAAATTGAATCATAAATTGCTTTTGCATATTCTTGCCTACCCGAAGGTGTAAGATGGATACCATCTGCATAAAAATATTCGGTATGTCCATTAGAGATAGAATTCCAATCAATAATATGCAAATTATTATATTGATTAGCTAACGCAAATAATTTATCATTTATATGAACACTAGCGTCATTCGTTACATTAACCCAAAAGATTTCACGATCTCCACAACTTTCAATAATTTCCTTTTTACATTTTTCCGAACAGTCACCATTAGCACCTATATTTATAATAACTGGATTCCCTAACATATTTTTATCCTTTAAATCATGTACTATATCATTTACAACATAAACGGAACGCGAAACTTGTGCATCAAAATAACCATTAGGAAATATCTGATATAAATTTTCAACAGCTCCTAACATTACTGAATCACCTATTCCAACTACATTAAGATTAGCAACGACGTTTGATAAATTATTTTCATCATTTTCTAAATCATCTAAAACTGACTGCCAGTCATTAGATTCTTGTGCTTGTTTACTTGTATACTCTAATTGTTTTAACTCCAATAATTTCTCATTTTCATTCAACTGGACTTCTAATTGATTCATTTCCTTCGTATGATCTTTAGTTAAAAAATAACTGTATAAACCACAAATCGAAACAATAACAAGAAATAAACATAATACATACCTAATTATTTTAAATTTAGAATTTTTATTTATATTCAAAGATAAATGTAACAATATCGACATAAAAATTATTAATATTAATATAATTGGAAATTTTAAATAATCACTCATCTTTATATATTGAAAGAAAAATATTATTGGATATTGAACTAAATAAACCTCATAACAAATTCTAGTTAAAGCTCTAATACCTCTATCACATGCATATAAATTTTGACTTGGTGTCAAAATACTATAATCGATTAACCGACAAGAAATAAGCGTAGTAATAACCATACTTATCGCAAAAAGATTTGAATCACAACTAATAAAGACGAATAGACAAACTAAAATCAATAAATATATAGAAAAATTTATCTTACTAATTATTTTTCCTTGAAAAAATTTAGGTACGAGCGAACCATAATAAGAATGAATAAATCCTAATGACAAGCCAAATAATAGCGAAAAAATTCTTGTAAAAGTACTATAATATGATACCATCATATTTTGATTAAAATTTACATTATAAAAATAAAATGCTCCTAATATTGCAATTAAAAAAGTAATAATACAAGGTATAATTTTATTAATTCTATCTCCTATTTTGCGCAAAAAAAGATATATAAAAGGAAATATTAAATCAAATTGTAACAGAATAGAAATATACCATAAATGAATAAATGGTGAATTAATATGTCTTGAAAAATAATCCAAATTCGCACCTAATTGCCAAAAATTATTATAGCCTAATAAAACTGATGTTGTTTCAGGTTTCAGATTAAGCCAAATAATATTTGGAAATAATGACACAATAAAAATTGTTACAAACACTACTATTATTAAAGGAATATATAATTTTAATAATCTATTAATATAATATGATTTAATTGAAAAATTATCTTTTCTAAAAGCAGATATACAAGATAAATAACCACTTAAAACAAAAAAAATACATACTGCTAAATAACCACCTTTTAATATATTTAAGTGATACAACAATATTGTTATACATGATAATAATCTAATTAAATTGATATTTTTATAATACAACTTACTACTATTCATCTATTCATTACTCCATAATCTATTTTTAATACTCTATCTAAATAGATTATATCATTAAAAATTACAATTTTAATAATAAAAAAATAAAACTTAATTACAAAGTGTAAAGATTTGTTTAATTAAACAAAATAAAACACCTAAATTTTGGTGTTTTAGCTTCTATTTATAATAAGATTTTATTTTTTTATCATCAATCTCAATTTCAAAAACTTTTGTTTTATATTTTTCTAACAATTCCTCTCTAAACTTTTCATAATCAGAATTATTTACAATATACGTAGTAATTTTATTATTTATAGATAAAATTATATCTTGTAGTTCCTCTTTATTAATACCTAAAATAGAAACATAATCATCATTCATATACTCATATTTACTAAGTTTACATAATTGATACAATAATTTTTCCATATCAGTCAAATTATTTTTTAAATACATATATTTAACAATATAAGTAGGAGAAATTGGTTTTGTCTTTAACATATAAAATTGATGACCTTCTCTTTTTTTTATCTCAGCTAAAGTTTCAACATATAAATGACTATTGGTTACTATATAAGGTTTAACACGTCTTAGTACATTACTCTCATATTGTCTTATTCTTTCTCTTTTAACCTTAAAACAATTAGCAATTTCTTCCAATGTTTTATTATCTTCGCATAAAACTCGATAGTAAAGAATAAAATATTGCAAAGGTGATAAAATTTCTTTTAGAACTATATATAAATTTTTATCATCAATTTTATTAATAATATTGTCATAATTTAAATCATAATGAGGAATAAAATTTTCAAGTGTGTCTTCTTCATCTAATACAAACTGATTAATACTAATCCCTTTTTGATTTGTAACAGCTTGTTTAAGATTAGATAAAACAAAAGGCGTTATATTTAACATCTTGCAAATATCATCATCACTTGGTAACGGAATACTCTCATCATCACATTTAATTATAAGATTATTATAACTAATAAGATTAAAAAATAAATTTGAAGGTTTTCTAATCTCTGCTTCTTTAATAGAAATAGCTCTAATAATTGCTTGCTTAATCCAGATTGTGGCATACGAAGTAAACGCACTTTTGTCAGGATCATAACTATCTAATGAACGAATAAGTCCTAAATTACCTTCTTGAACTAAATCTAAAATCTGCATATGATTAACTAATTTCCGATAATGATATGCGATACTAACCACTAACCTTAAATTAGAATTAATTAATATATTTTTTGCTTTTAAATCACCAGTTTGACGATAAATATTACCTAATCGCTTCTGTTCTTCAACTGATAATGTTGGATATTTACTAATAATCTTCATATAAGATTCCAATGCATCTGCTGAAAAAAAACTTTCAATTTCATCATCAGATAACATTTTTACATCATTATTAATAAAAATCACCCCCTTATTTTATAAAATATTTCAAAAAAGAGAAAGTTTTTTAGTTTTTTCTTCTTTTTTATTAGGTAAGAAAACATTCATTCTTTGATGAAACATAACAGCTTCTTTAAAAGAAAGATCACCCATCTTATCTAAAATATCAAAATAAACAAATAATTTGCTATCATCTATATTATTACGAATAAATTTACCATTAAAAAAACTTTTTCTTATTTTTAAAATATCATCATAAGTCAACTCTTTTTGATAATTAAAATGTTTTAATAAAGATGCTAAATTACAAGCATTATGCACCACAATACTACTACTTCCAAGACTCATACAAGTATTATCATCAGTCACATTAAGAATAGGATAATTTGGAGAATTATATAACAAATCATTTGCTAATTTATACTCATTTGGTACAAATAAAATACTTCTAAAAGTTTTATATACAATTGTATTTAATTGTCCATTTTTAATATGACAATACTTATTTGGTCCTTCATAACGATATATAATATTTGTTTTAATTACTTCACCAACATAAATATCATCACGACAAACTTTATATTTTTTATTTTCCATATCTTCCTCCACAACATTGAATTATATTAACACATTATATTATAAAAATCAAGAAATTTTCTAATTGCTATTATCTCCTCAGCTACCATTCAATTATCATAATAATTAATTAAGAACAAAATTCAAAACAAGTTTTGAATATTTAAGTTCACACTTAAATGTTTCTGTTTCATAGCTTTCATTCCCTACCTGCTAAAGCAGACTTAAAATCCGATAGTCGCTACCGTACTTGATAATTTTTATTATTTTTTTATTTTACTTTATTCATAGTTTCCTTGTTTTGAATTGCAGTTCGTCCATATGTTGACTTCTTTCATATATTGTTTTAAACCTTCAAACATGATATTTTCACTAGCATTATAATCTCTATCTAATTCATTATGACATTTCGGACATTCGTAATGTCTTATATTTAAATTTTTTATCTTCTCATTTTTATATCCACATTTACTACAGATTTGACTACTTGGATAATAAGTATCTATTTGATATAATTTTTTACCTTTCCATTTTGATTTATATATAAGTTGTCTTATTATCTCTTGTAATGATGCATCTGATAGTGATTTGGCTAGTTTATGATTTTTCAGCATGTTCTTGATTTTTAAATTTTCTATTACAATTATATAATTTTCATCGGTTATTTGTTTTGTTATAGTATTAATTATATA
>CANQIS010000037.1 GCA_947624115.1 uncultured Bacilli bacterium | reverse complement strand
TCACAAATTAAAAGAAAAAGCAGCACTATTGATAATATTTTTCAATTTTTTACTCTTTTGGGGGTCTGAACTGTTACCAATTTTTTTAATATTTACAATTTTAAAAAATTTTTTACACAGTTATCTTTTTTAACTATTTTATAATTTATACAAATTCTATAAAACTAACAAAAGTTATTTTTTATTTAACTCATTATTAAAATAGATATATTTATAATAATATGTAATACCTTTCTAATAAATTATATAGATATTACAATTATTAAAATCAATAATCTATAATCTAAAATGATTCAACATTATTTATTAATTTTAAACAGTCATTATTTTTTTTAACAACATATTATTTAATAGTGGTGATATTATGAATTTAATACCTAATATTAATGCTCCATCATTTACACTAAGTGCCATTGCAATTGGATACATTTTATTAGATGGTTCAACACCTGCTGAGCAAAATTCACTTGGTAACTGGTTCATGTTAATAGGGCAAGTATTATGTACAAATTCAGCCCAACAACAAGTTTTAAACAATAGAACAGGACAATCAAATTCTACTAATCGCCATGTTATTAACGATGATAATTTAAAAGACGATAATAAAACAGTTAATTCTAAAAATAATGTACAAGAACAAATAGATATGATGAATAAAGTAATTAAGGCCCTGCAACAACAAATTAATGATCTGCAAAAATAACAGTTTTACACACAATTGTTGAAAACTATGTTCAAAACTTTCTAATTTTTGTTTAAAATTCAAAATAATTAAAATATATTTATTTTTTTCAACATACTTTTGCACATATTATGTTAATAACTAAATTACGTTCATTACTAAAAAAATATCAAATTTAACTTTTATTTGATATTCTTTAATAAATTATTTTCATACAAAAATATATAATAATTTAAACAAAAAAGTAAATAATTACTTATCTACATTTTTATTTAACAAATGGTATTAAAGCCATAAATCTTGCTTTTTTTACTTCTCCAGCAACATGTCTTTGATGTTCTGAACAAGTACCAGTCATTCTTCTTGGTAAGATTTTTTTACTATCCATACTAATATATTTTTTTATAGTTTCTACATCACTGTATTTAACATCTTTACCAGCACACATTTGACATACTTTTTTTCTTCTTTTAGTATTACGAAATTCTGCCATATTTTCCTCCTCTATTAATCTAGGAAATTATCATCAATTGATACATTATCACCAAAATCTCCAAATGGATCATTTTCTACGCTAACATTATTAGCGTAATCATTATTTTGATAATCATATGGACTTGGTTCATTTGGCATTGATTGTGCTCTTGCTTGACTTTGAGCTCTACTTTCTAAAAATTGAACACTATCGGCAACAACATCCATAGAATATCTTTTATTTCCATCTTTATCAGTATAATTTCCTGTTTGAAGTCTACCTTCAATTGAAACTAAACTCCCTTTATCTAAAAAGTTACAAACATTTTCTGCTTGTTTTCTCCAAATAATTATGTTAATAAAATCTGTTTCTCTTTCACCTTGTGCATTATTAAAAGCTCGATTAATCGCAACTGAAAATCTTGCATAAGGAATATTCGAATTAGTATAACGCAATTCAGGTTTAGCAGTTAATCTACCTACTAATTCAACACGATTCATAACTACACCTCTCTTATTTTTCTATTTTTGTTATTAAATGACGAATAATATCATTACTAATCAAAGCTAAACGATCAAATTCTTTAATTGCTTTATCGTCATTTGCTTCAAGTGTAATTACATAATAGTAACCGCTTTTGAATTTCTTAATTTCATAAGCTAATTCACGTTGTCCCATATCAACTGTGTCTGTAACTGTACCACCATTATTAGTTATAATATCTTCAAAACTTTTTACAGTCTTTTTAATATCTTCTTCGCTTAATGTTGGTCTTACAATAAACATAATTTCATATTTTAACATTGTTCCACCTCCTTATGGTCTTTCGGCTTCTTAAAGAAGCAAGGAGTAAATTAATACTCGCTAAAGATTATAACAAAAATATTTTCAAATGTAAACATTTTTTTATATTCTCACTAAAATTTTATTAACAACTAAAATAAAAATACCAATTACTTTATCGAAAATAAATTCCAAGGATATTCATTAGGAATATTTTCTATATATTCTAACTTTTGATGTGTAACTGGGTGATAAAAAGATAAATAGTAAGAAAATAAAGCAATTTGCTGTCCTACTTTAGCCGACTTATTATATTTTTGATCACCATATAAAGCATGATTTCTAGAAGAAAATTGAACTCTAATTTGATGAGAACGACCTGTTAATAAATTTATATCAACCAATGAATAATTATGAGAAAAATCAATAACACGATAATTTAAAATTGACTCTTTACCTAAATGTGATACAACAGAAATATTTCTTTTTTTATCTTTCAAAATAAAATCATGCATTTTTCCACTATCAGATGAAAATCTTCCCTCAACAATCGCATAATATCGTTTTTCAAACTTATGCATTCTAACTTGTTCACTTAATCTCGAGGAGGCTTTACTAGTTTTAGCAAACACCATAATTCCACCTACTGGTCGATCTAATCGATGAACTAATCCTAAATAAACATTTCCAGGTTTATTATATTTATCTTTTAAATATTGTTTTAAGATTGTCAATAAATCTAAATCTTTGCTTTCATCCATTTGAACCGGTACATTAATAGGTTTTAAAACCACTAATATATGATTGTCTTCATACAAAATTTTAATCATTTATCTCAAATCTTCCAAATATGCCACATGGCAATATTAAATCATTATTTTCAATTGGCAAACCAACTTCTCCTGTCACAACTTTACCATTTGGATATTTTTTTAAAATTGTAATTTTTAAAATATTTTCTAAAACAGTACTAGAAATACCAGTTGTATATGAATTTATTAATACGAATAAAGGATTATCACTTAATATTTTCATGCAAGCAATAACTAAATTATAAATATTATCTTCAAATTTCCAAACTTCACCATTTGGACCCCTACCATAACTAGGTGGATCCATTATTATCGCATCATATTTATTACCACGTCTTGCTTCACGTTCCACAAATTTTAAACAATCATCAACAATAAAACGAATTTTATTGTTTTCTAAATGTGACAATCGCATATTTTCTTTTGCCCATTCCACCATGCCACGTGCAGCATCAACATGAACAACCTCTATAGCCCCTGCCAAAGAACAAGCCATTGTCGCTGCACCAGTATAAGCAAATAAATTAAGAACTTTTATTGGTCTTTTGGCATTTTGTATTTTTTCAATCGCATAATCCCAATTAACTGCTTGCTCTGGAAATAATCCTGTATGTTTAAAATTTGTTGGACTAACCTTAAAAGTTAATTTACCATAATTAATAGTCCAAAATTCTGGCAATTTTTTTCTAAACTCCCAATTCCCTCCACCTTTACTACTTCGATGATAAAATCCATCAGGATTGTTCCATTTAATATTATTTTTCGCAATTGGCCAAATAGCTTGGGGATCAGGTCTACGCAAAACTATATCATGCCAAAGTTCTAATTTTTCACCATTACCAGCATCAATAATTTTATAATCATTCCATTTATTACTTATAGTCATGAACCATCTACCTCTTTTTTCTAGAAAGCATATTAATACCTTTAATAATAAAACAAATAATTAAAATAGGTGTTAAACATAAACTCATCAAACGTGCCATAATCATGAATGAACACAAAACCATCGACATAGTTTCCGATGAACCAATAGAACATTCGCCACCCCTAATGAATATAAATAAAAAACAAATTATATCTAATACTGTTAAAGGCAAAACTAATCTTTTAAAAATTTCGTTACTTGTTGCATTCTTATCTTTTTTCACTTTAATTATCTCTTTTTTTTCAGCTAAAGAAATAATTTTTTTATCATCCAAATCCTTCATTTTTTTTAACAAAAAATTTTTATAAATATCTAGACACTTATTTAAATCATCATAAATTATTTTCGTTATATACTTATTATCATATCTTTTTTGAACTTTATCCTTTAATAAATCAATATCTTTTAATATATCATCTTTATTTTTTTTACAAACAAACGATTTTCCATCTTCTTCAATAATTTCATCACTATAAAAATTGTAATCAAAAGAAATATCTAATTGTTCACTTAACATTTCTTTAGCAATTTCTTCCTTATTTTTATCAAAAATATCATCTAATTCTGTTTTTAATTTATCTAAATTATCCTGTTGTTTTTTTAATTCTGTATCAAATTTATGTTTAGTCATCTCCACTATCTTATTTTCATAATCTTTTTTAAATTTATTCAATTCATTTAAAGCTAAATTATATTCTAATCTCTTTGCTTCATATTCTTTCAACATATTATCACCATACCTATATATTATTATAACAACTTTTCATAATAATTAAAGAAAGAATTAAAAAAAATTAAAAATATTTACAATAAAAAGAAGGCTCCATAATAAATATGGAGTATAAAGAAAAACATATCCTATCTTTTTGAAAATTTATATTACAAATATTTAAAAGTAAGAGTGATGCTTTGTGAGTTACCTGTGGACTATTAATTAATTCTATATAATATCAAAATAAAACAGAGTGTAATTAACCACTCTGCAATTTCAGTGTTATTTGCCTTGGTGCGACGCTAACACATAGCGCTTACCTACAATAATGTAAATTTAATAAATTTACGGCGCATAACAAGGACTTACTGATAACACCATTATTATATTATGCAATTTTTTAAACGTCAATACATATTAAGTCTTATTTTCATCAGAAAAATTTAACTATTAATCATTTTATTTGGGAAAAAAACTCTCCTAATATATATTTTTCACTTTTCATCTTATTAATTTCATTAGAAAAGCAATTATCTGAAATTAAATTTGTATAATAAATATTAGAAAATACATCTGCTATTTGTATTAATTCTCTTGTTTCAGATTGACAATATTCAACATAAAATTCTTCTTGTATATGACTTCCTGTAACTAATTCTGTATTTAAATATTCACCTAGTGTTGACCTCGTTTCAGTTCTAACATTCCTTTCATCAATAAATAGATAGTTTTCTTTAACAGATATTTGTTTATATTTAGTAAAATGTTCAAAGCTTAATTTTAAAAGATAATTAAATGCTCTTGCGGTATTATTATAAAAGTAATCTTTAACTTTGTTGTTATCACATATTATATAATATATTTCAAATAGTTCATTTTGACAAAAAAAGTTGACAAATTTTCTTTTCATATTAGCAGTAAAACAATTTCCTTTTAATTCTTTAAATTTTCCATTATCATAGAACATCTTATTATCTATATCCATCTTTTTTAGATTGTCAAAATTACTGCTTATAAATCTTTTAAATGCTCTCTTTAATCTATCTTTATTTTTAGGCATTATAATACAGATGACAAAATATTTGTTTTTGTAATAGTTTAAATTCTTTTTAGTCATACTTCCAGATTCATCTATATAAAATGTGTTAATATTTCATAACCGCCTAATCATTTAATAAGATTATATCATATACCGATAAATATTATCCACAAATTAAACAATTAATTTAAATATTCTTTGTTATAGGCTACATATTGGCTACTTATAGATTACGAACTAAATTTAACAAGTTTTTATGAATATCTTAATAAAAGAAAAACTCCATAATAAATATGGAGTATAAAGAAAAACATATCCTATCTTTTTGAAAATTGTGGTGCCCTACGAGCAGCTTTAAGTCCAGGTTTCTTACGTTCTTTACTTCTAGAATCTCTAGTAATTAATCCTGCTCTTTTTAAAGTTAATCTGAAACTATCTTCTTTTCCTTCATTAACTTTATCATACATAAGCAATGCTCTAGCAATTCCTAAACGAGTGGCTTCACATTGTCCACTGAATCCTCCACCACTTACAGTAACAGTAATATCAAAAGTTTCTTCTGTATTAGTAGCTACTAAAGGTTGTTTTAAATTCATTATATTTGTTTCATAAGGAAAATATTCACTAGCACTTACGCCATTAACAGTAATATTTCCTTTTCCAGGAACCATCTTAACTTGAGCAATAGAAGATTTTCTACGTCCTGTCCCAATAAAAACTCTTTTTTCCATTAAAACCCTCCTAATTAGCTTTCATTTCAACTGGTTTTTGTGCTGCATGTGGATGCTCAGCATCAGCATATACAAATAACTTTTTATACATTGCTCTACCAAGTCTACCTTTTGGTAACATTCCCTTAACAGCCCTTTCAACCATTTCAACTGGATAATTTTCCTTCATTTCTCTAGCAGTTCTTTCTCTTAATCCACCAGTATAACCACTATGATTATAATAAATCTTATCATCTAGTTTATTTCCTGTTAGATTAACTTTTGAAGCATTAACAACAATAACATAATCACCACAATCAACATGAGGTGTATAAGTTGTTTTATGCTTTCCACGTAAAACATGTGCTACCTTAGTTGCAAGACGTCCTAAACTAATATCAGTAGCATCAATAACATACCAATTACGTGATACTTCTTGTGCTTTTTGCATATAAGTATTTTTCATAAATCTTTTCCCTTTCTTAATTAACAATTTAAGTGAATGGTCCCAACATCCACTTATATGGGATATAAAAAATGTACCAATTAAAATTGTACTAAAATGAAATATAAAAGTCAATAAAAATATATGCTTTTTTTCAAAAATTTAATAATATACATTCATTAAATACAAACCACAAGCAGGCGCTATCATACCAGCTTTAGTTCTATCCTTTAATTCTAAAATATTCAAAATATCCTTAATATCCCTTTTTCCTTGACCAACTTCTATTAAACAACCTACCATATTTCTAACCATATATCGTAAAAAACCATTACCTTTAAAATAAATAGTTACGATATTATCAATAACATCAATTCTAGTTTCATATATTTCTCTTTCATAATCATCAATCTCACTATTACTTTTAGTAAATGATTTAAAATTATGAACACCTTCAAAAAAAATTATTGCTTTTCGCATTTTTTCAATATCCAATTCTTTATTATATTGATATATATAATTACGCTCAATAGGATTATATTCATCTACATTAATTTTATAAATATATTCTTTAGCTTTAACATTAAATCTAGCATGAAAATCACAAGTAACTTCTTCAACTTTCTTTATATAAATATCACTAGGTAATATGCTATTTAAGGCTTTTTTTAATTTTTCACTAGTTATATTAATATCTAAATCAAAATGTGCATATTGATTTAAAGCATGAACTAAAGCATCAGTTCTTCCACTTGCACTAACACTAATTTTCTTATTAGCAAGTTTAAATAAAACTTTTTCTAACTCGCCTTGAACTGTTCTTTTATCTACCTGTTTTTGATAGCCAAAAAAATTAGAACCATCATAAGAAAAATTAATTAGATATCTCATAAGCCAACACCTTTTACAACTAATATTACCATTAACATAAAATGAAAACTAAGCATATAAGCATCTATCCTCGTATATGGACAAACTAAAGAAAAAGAATTTTCAACGTCATAACATCTAAGCGATAAATTATCAGAAAATTCATCAGCATTTTTCATTGATAAAATAAACATCGGTATAATTAAACTTTTTATATATAATAACTTTAAACGAAAAGATAAATTTTTAAAATAAATACCACGACAGACATAAGAATTAACAATTACTCTTCCCTCTTCAAAAACCATTGGAATAAATCTAAGAGCAAAAGACAAAATAAGAGCAAGAGACTTGACAGGTACTTTAAATACTTCAAGCGGTGATAATATACGATTTAAACCATATATTAACTCATTAGGTGGGGTAGTTAAAGTTAAAATAGAAGAATAAAAAACTATCAAAATTAAGCGAATTGAAAATAAAATTGATGTATAAATACTTGTTTTACATAAAAAATTAATCAAAAAAATAAATAATATAAACGATAATAAACCAAGCAATATTTTACCAAAAACCTTAAATGGTATATTACTTAAATACATAATTCCTAATACAATTGCTAACAAAATTAAATTAAATTCGATACTACTTTCTAAAAAAGTTAATATAAGAAAAATAAATACACATAATATTTTAGATACAGGATTCATACTTCTAATTTCCGAATCAATATTATAAAAACGATTAAAAGAAATACTATCTAACATACCTATAAATATCCTTCAATAAATCATTAATTTCATCTCTGTATCCAATTTTAATATTCTTTTTACTTAAAACTAAATTTGAAAAAGCAATTAACTTAGGAATAGGTATATTATAACTATCTAATAAAGCAACATTCCTAAATACTTCATATTTATCACCATCAATTATTACTTTACCATGATCAAAAATCACAACTTGATTACTTATTTTATGAATAAAATCGACATCTCTACTAATAACAATAATTGTCTTACCATAATTATTTTTTAAATCTTTAACCAATCTAATAAAATCCTTAACACTTTTATAATCAAGTCCATAACTAGGCTCATCAAAAATAATAATTTCTGTATCAAGCAATAAACTACTAGCAATCATCAATTTTCTTTTTTCACCATAACTCAAACATAATGGATTTTTATCCAAAAAAAATTCATTTAAACCAACTAATGTTAAAATCTTACTTATTTGTTCATCACTAACACTTTTATTTAAAAATTTCAAAGAACATAATAACTCATCTTTAACCGTTTTATTAAATATTTGTTTATCGCTATTTTGACTAACAAACACTATTTTACGATATAACTTATCCTTATCAAATAAATTCTTTTTATTTATAATAACATCATCTATTGTAATCTTACCACTAGTAGGTATAATTAAACCCATTAAAAGCTCTGCAAACGTTGTTTTTCCACTACCACTCTTACCAGTAATTCCAACAATAGTATTTGCTTTAATTTTTAAATTAACAGAATCAATAACCTTATCTTTTGTTTTTTTATCAAAATAAAAATTTAAATTACTACACTTTATTTCCATAATGTATCCACCATCTCGTCCATATCATAAATAATTTCATCAATTAAATTATAATATTTTAATTTTATTGATAAATCTACCATAAACGGTAAATTAAGTCCTAACTTAGTTAAAAGATTTCCAGATTCAAAAATCTCAGCATTACTACCATACTTAACAATCTTACCATTATCCAAAACAATAACCGAATTACCAAATAAAATATCATCAATATTTTGTGTAATATTTATAATAGTTAAACCACTATCAATATTTAACTTTTTTAAAACTTTAAAAACTCTATCCCGTTCTAACTTATCATAATTCAAAAAAGATTCATCTAAAATTAATAATTTAGGATTATTTACCAAAACAGCTGCTAAATTAACTAAACTTTTCTCAAAATTAGTTAAATTAGAAATATTTTGATTTAATAAATAACCAATATCAAACATATTAACAATATTATTAACTTTACTTACAATTTCATTTTTAGTATAACCTAAATTAACTAAAGAAAAAGCAATATTATCAAAAACTTTATCAGCCATTATCTGATTACTAATATCACCCAAGACAACGCCAGTTAACTGCCTAATTTTTTTTATATTATCACTATCAAGTAATAAACCATCAATAACAACATTTCCTTTATAACTAACTAGTCCTGTCAATATTTTAACTAAAGTTGTTTTTCCACTACCATTAGGACCAATCAAAGAAACAAAATCACCATACTTTATTTCTAAATTAAAATTATCAAAAATTTGTCTATTCTTATAATCAAATTGAAGATCATTAATCGTAATTATATTAGACATATAAATCACCTTAAAAGTTATTATAATATATATACTAATAAAAAAACAAGAAAAAAACAAAAAAATGTAAATAAAATTTTATCTACACTTTTTAATCTTATCACTTTATTGTAAGAGGTCAGATTTTTTTACTATTATAACTGGTCGAACTCCATAATTGCCAGAATCGTTGACATCACGACTCAAACCACCACCAGCACGGCTACCCACAAACCACATGTGACTGGGCGAACTTGCATACGCTGAAGAAGTCCAATAACCAACAGCTCCAGATTGTTCTTCATTACAACCATCTTTTAAACAATTATTTGTATTATCAAATAACCATGCATGTTTATCCTTTTGACTTGAGCTTCCTACTTTGGTTTGCCATTTACTTCCTGTACCTCCTAAAAAAAACCAATCACCATTTTGAAAGGTCCAACCTATTCCATCTTCATCAACTGATTTACTTGCTCCAGTTATTTCTGCAATTTCATCAGCACCTATTAATCTTGCCCTATTTCCATATTTTGAATAATCTATTTTATATTCATGTGGTTGTCCATTATATATCCAACTTGCTGTATAACTTCCTGGTTCTACCAACTTGTCTGACCATGTTGCAGTTTCTGTAGTTGCTTCTCTTAATGCTTCTAATAATTCTGTTGGTCCATTATAATTATTACTTTCCGATGTCCATGCTACTGTACCTGTTATATTATGATCAGCTATCATTATATATTTTCCATCTTCGTCTTTATAGGCATACCATTTCATACAACCTGTATTTGTTCCTGCTGTACTTACTGAATTTTTTTCATTACATTCTTTTGTTAAATCAGTTGGATCTAAATAAACAATTGCTAATAAATCTTCATATCCACCTACTATTCCTCGTTCTGCAAAATCTTCTTTTAATATTACCCTATCTTTATAATCACCACATGTTGATTTTTCCCCATCATAGATACATGTAAATCCATTTACTTGTAAATTACTTGCTGTTACTTTCTTTCCATTATCTGTAATTGTTACTGTTCCACTTGTTGGTTTTGTTCCTTTAAAATCTAATTCTGTTAAGTTATCTGTGTTATATTCATCTAATACACTTGATAAACTACAACCACTACTTATACAGTTAAACATTACTTCCCCATCTGGAAAGTCTCCACTATTTTGTAACATGAAATTTGTTACAAATGTCTCAGCTGATTTTGCTATTCCTGATGTTGAATCCTCAGCTGCACTTTTTCTTGCCCTATTTAAAATATTTAATATCTGTGGTACGGCTATTAATGCAATTACGGCTAATATTACTATTACAGCCAATAATTCTATTAACGTAAATCCTTTATTTTTTGTTTTGAAATCTTTTTTCATTTTAATGACCTCCAATTCTTATATTTAAAATTTAACATAAATGCAATATATTGTCAATAAAGTTGATATTTATCCCAATTATTATTTGCCGTTTCTATATTTTTATATATAATTAAATTATAAATATTTTTAGTTACTTTTTTATTAATTATTACAATTTAAACTAAATATTAAATATTCAATATTTATATATTAAATTAAATTTTATACTTATAAAAATATCTATTATAAAAACTAACACCTAATAGCGTTAGTTAAATTTATACTTTTGTTACAAAATTATATTTAATTATCATCTACCATTTTAGCTTTAATATTATCTATTTTTTGTGAAATATCATCTTCATAAAAACGATAAGTAGCAAGTAAAATAATTGTAACAGGTAAAGCAATAACAATTCCTAATACTCCTGCTAATTTACCACCAGCAAAAACGGCAAAAATTGTAAGTAAACCTGGTACATTATTAGTCTTACCATATACCTTAGGAGAAATAATATAACCATCAATATTTGGACAAATAAAGGCTACTATAAGTGTTAAAATAAATAATTTTTGTGAAACAAAGAAAGCCGTAATTGCTGCAATAATATTAGCAAATATTCCACCAAAATAAGGAACAATTGTTGTTATAGAACAAAGAATACCCAGTAACAAATAATATGGGTGTCCAATTATAAAGAAAATGGTTGTATACTCAATAAATTGAATTATTATATATTTTTCAAGACCAACAAAATATTGACTAACTTCATGATCTAATCTTGCAACATAACGGAAAGTTTTATTATGTTTTCTTTTTAAATAAGATTTAAATTTTTTTCTAATTCTATCCATATCAATTAAAAAATAAATACAAGTTATAAAACTAATAATAAATAAAGTTAAAATATTAATTGACTGCATTATAACTCCAAATGAAAAATCACCAATTGACTTTCCATAATTATTTATAACACTTCGAAAATCACCAATATACTCCTGAATGAATTTTAAATCTACATCATAATCATTTGATATCTTTAATACAAAATCCATAAGCCAATTAAATAATGATGTTAACTGGTCTATAACAATTGGTACCATAAGAGCAATAATTAAAGATAAAAAACCAATAACAACTGCTATTACAGTAAAAACTGATAGCCCTTTAGGAATTTTTTTATTAACTAATTTTTGAACAAATGGATATAAAGCATATGCGATTGCAAAAGCAATAGCAAATGGTAAAATAATTGAAAATAATTTTTTTAAAATTCCAGCCCAAAAACCAAAGGTATTAATAATTAAACAAATTATAATTAAAACTAAAACTGTATCAACTAACTTATAATTTACTTTTCCTTTCTCCATATAATTCCTCCAATAATCCTAAATTTATTATACTATTTTTTATTATTTATTAATAGACTAATTATATTCAAATATAAGAAAAAAGTTAGTTTTTTTTACGTTTTTTTACAAAAAAACTGAAGTAAAAAAACTTTACTACAGCCTATTAATCTTGATTAATTAAAATATTCTTTTACATTTAAACTTATAATTTTTAGTTTCAACTATTTTTAACCTATAATCATAACAATATAATTGATTTTCAAATAATAAACATTTTTTATCATTAAAAATAATATTTTTATTATTAAATTTAATAACAATATGCATTATTTATTATACTATAAAAATAACAATTAAGTAGCTTTTATAATACCAATATAATAATTAACATTACTAGCCCAAGCAGTACTTTCAGCATATTTTGGATTTATAGCCTCAGGTGTTGTAAGCCCATAAGAATAATAGTTATAATATAAATTATCTAAATAACCAATAATACCTTCTTCTAAAGTATTATAAGCTTTATATGAACCTCCATTACAACCGGGACTTCCTTTTTGTCCACCTACATTATTACACGCTTGAACTAAATAACTACAATTCCACTTACAACCAGTTTCTTGCAATACAATCGCAACCGCTAAATATGGATCAAGTCCAAGTTCAATTGAATGAGTTGCAAATATTTCACCCGTACCAGATAATGTCGAACCTAAAGATCGATTTAATTTATCAGAAAGTTCTGACATCGTAAGTCCATCCCAAACAATTTTACCAACTGTATTATCATAAATAACTTTATCTACAATAGACTTAGAAGTATTAATCATTACTTCATTAAGTTCTTTACTTACTAAAGATGCAACTAATTTTTTTTCATTTTCTAAATTACTATTAAAAAAATTTAATTTAGAATACGCTATTGAACTAACTACATATATTCCAAAAAATATAAAAATTAAGACAATCTTTTTACCTATACTATTTATTTTCATCTATTCACCTTTTCTAAAAAAGACAAAAATGATTTTACCACAAAAATAAATATATTGTCAAATTTTACTTTTTAACTTTACATATTCTTACAGTTTTTTACATTTATTTTTCTCATAATTAGTAGAAAAAACTTCAATTGATAAACGTTTTTGATTAATGCTATTTATTATTTCAGTTAAATAATCTTCATATTTATAAATATCTTTATCAGTAAATGAATTAAAATACATTTTATTTAAACAATCACTAGATACGATATCAGCAAACCTTCTAAGTGGACTTGTAATATGCGTATAAGAATTAAGACCTAATCCAAAATGTCCTTTATTATCTAAAGAATAAGTTGCTTTAGGATAAATATTTTTTAACATATTAATGTATTTAGAATATTCTGATTTAGAATCATCGACACTTATACTTTGAGAAAATTCAGAAATTTTACTCATCGTTTTTTCATCAATCGCATGTATTCTATAGATAAATGGTAATTTTTTTGTAAAAAAATACTGGGCAACCATCTGATTATTAAAAACCATCGCACTCTCAATTAATTTTTCAGAAAAAGAATTGCCAATAATATTAGTATCCGTTATATTATTATCACTACGATTTACTTTAGCATAATAAGGGTCAATATTATACAACTTAGATAAAATTGGTTGTAAAACAGCTAAATCATTAACCGAATTATATATATTTAAATCATCACACCCATTTATTAAAATATTATTAAATTCAGTATATGTCATATTCTTATAAACAGTAATATAAGACTTATAAAATTTATAATTAACTATTTCTCCATCTAATGTTATTTCATAGTAATATGAAGTGGCTGGTCTTTTTTTATTTTCAAGTAAATTAGAATAATCACTAGATATTTTTTTAGGTAACATTGGTATTGTTAAATCAGATAAATAAATCGAAGTTGTTCTACGTCTAGCTTCATCATAAATTATACTATTATTATTAAAAAAATATAATGGATCAGCAATATGAATACCTAACAAAAAATTACCATTTGCCAATTTTTTTATTGACAATGCATCATCAATTTCTTTAGCATCTACTCCATCAACCGTAATAATAATATCATTAATAATATTACGTTTTTTATTATAATCAAAATTTAATATTCTATCACATTCCATTTTTATGCTTTGATTAAAACTATTTTTAATATCATACTTATATTCCAAATAATCTAAATCACAAATTCTAAAACCATTAATTAAATTACATAAATCATTTAAAAAGAATATATATTTTTGCTTTGTTAAACTATTATATTTTATATTATCAACATTATTTATTAAATTACTAATATAACCTATCCATCTTTTTTTATCCAATATAGAAAAAGTCAACTTAGAAGAACTTAAAATTAATTTTAAAACTTCATCATAATAAATAATATCATCTAATCCACTTAACGCTTCATTGTCTGTATATTTATCTACTTCTTCAATATATTTTCCAATAACATTATTAATTAAACTATTACCTTCTTTA
>CANQIS010000036.1 GCA_947624115.1 uncultured Bacilli bacterium | reverse complement strand
TTTTCTTGAAAGCACTATTAATATATCAAATGTTTTTACTTTAGTCAACACTTTTTTTTCATTTTTTTCATTTTTTTCATTTTTTTACATCTACATTGATATTATATGATGTATTAATAAATAAATTACTATTTTTTTCTATCTTTGATGTTCATATATTGCTGACAATATTCTCTATTTACTTTTTCATTGAAATATATTGCATTATTTTTGTATTCGAAAATTAGTTTTGATAGTCCATTTTTAATTGCTTTATCTAATTCTTTTGAATAATTCATTATTTTTTGATGATATTTATATTCCATTTTATCTAAAATTCTATATTCTTTATTTGGAAAAATTCTAAGGTCAAGATCATAATCTATATACTTAATGGTATTTTCTTCAATAATAAATGGAGTTGCAATATTACAATAATAGTAAATGCCATCTTTTTTTAATTGACAAATAATATTGTACCATTCATTTTTAAAGTAATACATAATAGCTGGTTCTTTAGTACGCCATGTATTTCCTTCTGCTTCTGTTACAAGCGTTTTTAAATTCCCAAAGACTAGATAATCTTTTTGTTCATCTAAAAAAACTGCTTCGTCCCATGCTCGATGAATTTTTCCATTATGTTTATAACACTGAATTTGTAGTTTATCTCCTATACAATATTTTTTCAAATTAATCGCCTCTTAAATTGATTATATCTTTTTTTTGAAAAAAAATAAAGTAAATTATTAATAAATTCACTTTATTTTATTTGGTTTTATTTTTCTAAAATTTCTAATGCCTTTTGCAACTGTGCATCATTTTCTTCTGTTTTATCATGATAATATTCTTCAGATTGTTCAATTTTAATATTTGGTTCTACGCCGACACCATCAATTGAATTACCTTCTGATGTAAGCCATTCTTTGGTTGTAAATTTATATTGTTCACCACTATCTAGTGACACTATTTCTTGAGCAGTTCCTTTACCATAAGTATTAAATCCTATTACAGTGGCATCATAAATTTCTTTTAAAGTTCCTGTCATTAATTCTGAAGCAGAAGCACTTAGATTATTTACAAGAATCGCAACAGGGTATTCTCGATTGACATTTCCTTTTGAGTAATATTTTGTAATTGTATCCTTTTCTTTCATTTGATAGATTACATGTTTTTTGTCAACAAATAACGATAGTATATTTTCAACGCTAGTTAATTGACCACCTGTATTATCACGTAAATCTATTATTAATGAATCAATCTCTTCTTCTTCTAAATCTAGTAGTGCACTTTCAAATTGTTCATCTGAATTAGTGGCAAATGTATTTAATTTGATATAACCAATTTTTTTGTCATTTTTATTATATATTTTACTAGATACGCTATTAATAACAATATTATCTCTTTTTACAGTAACAGTATTTTCTTCTCCATTACGTCGATAGGTAATATCAAATTCTTCGTTTTGATAGCTAGTAACAATATCTTTTATTTCATCGATAGAAAGATTTGATACATCAATATCTTTAATTGCAACTATGATATCACCTTCTTTTAAACCACTCTGATTTGCAGATGAGTTTTCAAAGACAGTTATTATCACAGGCTCATTATTTGCATTTGTACTAATTTGAATTCCTATTCCTTGATATTCACCATTCACATTGAGATTAAAATCATCCAGCTGTGAAGCATCGATATAATCAGCATAAGGATCATCTAAAAAATTAATCATGCCTTTGACAGCAGTAGAAACTAAATCTCTAGCATCAACATTTTTATAATAATTGTTTAGTATATTTCTATAATTATCTAACAATTCTTTTTCATAATTACTTAAATGTGCATTTTCGTTTGATCTATTAAAAATATATCCCATAATAAAGCTAACTACACCTGTAATTATCATTATACCTAGTATTTCTCTTAGACCAAAATAGTTGTTATTTTTGAGTATTTTATTTTTTTCACTTATTTCTTTTTGTTCTTCTATGTTATTTTTTTGGGATTCACTTTGGATATTTTTTTCTTCTGTAATTATAACTTGATTATCAGATAGTATTTTTTTATTATTTTTTGTTATTTTTACTGTATTGTTTTTTTGTGTTTTAGTTTCTTTTTTTGTTTGTTCTATTTTATTTTCCTTTTTTGGGGGATTTTTTTTAGTTATTGTTTCTTTTTTATTATTTGATTTAGCATTTTCTTTATTATTAGATGTTTTTTTATCTAGCTTTGCCGTTTGTTTTTCTTTTTCTGCCATAATGTACTCCTTTATTTGTTAATTTCTATGATCTCTTTCATTACATTTTCATTGCCTTCATACGTTTCTGCAATTTTTGATTCTTTTATTTTTAATAACGAAATTGTATTAAATTTAAAATCTTTAATATCTTCAGGTTTTAAATTGCTTGTTTCATTAAAATATGATTTATTTAAGCCATTTTCAATGATTGCGTAATAGAATTTGTTACCATTACTATATTGACTTAAATAATTTTTGTAGTATCTATTATATAAATCTTGACTTACTAAAAGAACATAGTATTCATCTTCTGGTTGATTTAATATACTTCCAATTAAAATCTCGTCATATTGAATGGTTGTATATGTATTTGGTTGATTATTATAAGTTTCATTGTTGCCTTTTTTTATGTAATATGTGATAACATAAAAAATGCCAAAGACAATTAATATTATTAAAACAATTTTAAACATGTTTCCCATTTCGATTGGGGGATTTTCGATTTTTTTATTTTTTTGCATTTATATCACCTATGTATCATTATAAACACTTTCACAATTAAAATCAACTACAAAATTTATTGTTAATATTCAAAAAAAGCACTTATTGTTAATAAGTACTGTTTATTTTGATACTGGCATTACGCTTACTGATTGGACAACGCTGACTAGTTCATCTTGAGTTAGGGAATCTGATACTATATAATATTCGACATTATTACTAACCCAACTTGCCGAATTATCTGATAGTGCACCAATTGTGTCAGTTAATATTAATGGTTCTCCAGATATAGGAATTGTAGTAATTTCATCATCATAACTGATTGTTTCTTGTACAAATACAAATGGTTTTTCGCCTGAAAAAGTAAGTATAACTCTTTCGCCGTCATCTTTATTTACAATGTTTTGGCCGGTTAAATAGGTATTAGCAGGAACATACATAGGATAGATAATATTGTCTATTTTTCCAGTGATTTCAACGGTTTCTTCTTCAATCTTTGATGTATTCATATTTTCTTTTAGTGTAAAATAGTTATCATCAAAATTTGCTTCCATATCTATTTGATTAAAATTCATTTTCATTTTTATTTCATCATTATTATCGATTACTTCTACTTTTGTTATATTGTAATCTTTATCAATATATATTTTCTGTTTAATTAAATCTTTATTGTTTGAATAGTTAACATTAGTGGTATATATATATTCATCGTCGGTAGTTTCAAACAATTTTTCTTCGTCATTTTTGATATCTTTTAATAAAGTTTGAAATAAATATGTTTGAGAATTATTATATGGCCAATCACTTTGAAATTTAAAACTTTTATTTAAAGATGGTGTTAGTACATAAACTCCCTCGTTATTTTTTAAAATTATTTGTTCATGATTATTGGTTTTATTTTTTAAACTAACACGAAAGTAATCACCATCTTTGTAGGCAACGTCAACATCATAATCATAAACATATTCTGAATTTATAATTTCTAACTCTCCTATAGTGTGATAACCTTTTGTATTTTCAATTTTTTTAGTAAGTTCTTTTAAAACATCTTTTTCTTGAACTTTTCCACAACCTGAAAACAGCAGTAAACTAAATGCACAGATACTTATAAAAAAAATTTTTTTCATTTTTTCACCTCATATTTTTTTCATTTAATTATATGGGGAAAATTTTTTAATTATGAATGAATAAGATCGATTTTTTTGGTAAATGATATTAATAGTTAATAGAAGGGAGAATTTATGGAAACAATGCAAAAGGTTGCTCTTGTTTTTACAGTAATAGGAGCACTTAACTGGGGTTTAATTGGTTTTTTTGATTTTAATTTAGTAACAGCACTTTTTGGTGATGGCAGTATGTTAACTAGAATTGTTTATATGATAGTTGGTATTGCAGGAATCATCAATATTTATACTTTATTTAATCATATTGAAGCTAAATAAAAAAAATAATCATTGGTTGATTATTTTTTTGTTATTTTAACTTTAACTTTTTTAGTTTTAGCAACATATTCAACTTTGACATCATTACCGCTAACAAGGACATCTACTTCGTGAGTTCCTTCAGTCAATCCCTCAAGATTTAGATATGCTGTTACATCATCAGTAGTTATACTATCTATAACACTAGCAACACCTTTAAGGGTAATGTCTACACTAGTATCGTTAGCACTAACGCCTTGAACAGTATAACCATCAGCTAAATTTCGATATTTAATATCAACAGCTGTTAAGTCTTTTGAAGTTGCTGTTCCAAGAGCAACATTAACAGTTACATTATTAACACTCATTTGCTTAATGCCAACTGGTTTTTCTAATTCTAATTTAAATTGTTTATTGCTATTTAAATCGTTAACATCAATTTCAACTGGTATATAAGTTAAGGTATTTAAGACATCTTCATCACCATATACCATAACATTTGTCTCACTAATATCAATAGAGCTAATTGCCTTACCAAATGTAACTGTTCCAACTGGTATTACTTTGATTGGTAATTCTTTGCTTGGAGATGTTATTGTGATATCAGCATCTACTTTTTCTGGAACGATTTCAACGTCAACTGTATTTCCTGCTTCGTCATAGGCTTTTAAAGGTACATCTTTAAGATTAATTACGCCTACTTCTTGTTTTACTAAGTTATTTATATCAATTAATGCTTTTACGGTTGCAACTTTCTTTAATTGATATTCTGCACCTTTGATAACAACTTTATCTGTACTTATAGCGACATTATCAATTACAAGTTTAGAATCTAAGCTATCTTGGTTTAAGATATCATAGGTTAGTGTTCTTGTTTCTGATACTTTTGGATAAATTATAACGGTTGCAGTTGATGGATTTACGTTGTAATCAATTGATGCTAAAGCTTGATTATATTTTATATTAACTTTGTGAGTTCCTGGTTTTAGGCCAGTTAAATCAACAACTACTTCGTGAGATGGTGATTGTTTGGCAAAGTACAAATCTGCTTTACGACCAATTAGCGTAATATCGACTGTTTCCGGTAATCCTTCAACAACGTATGCTTCTTCATTTAAAATAACTTCAACAGGTTGACTTTTTAAAATTTCAGCTGAACTTTCAGCAAAAAATATCTTTTTTTGATCCACGACAATAAAAATTATAATTGCAATTATTAATGAAATAAATAATAAAGTACTAGTTTTTGATAACCAATTTTCAATTTTTTTACTTGATTTATCAAAATTTTCAGTTATGCTAACAATTAATTTAGTAATGGGAATAATTATTTTTTTATCTAGGAAAGAAGCTATTTTATGAAAAAAATTACTAATTCCTTTAATTATTTTCTTCATTTACTTTTTCCTCCTCATCATCAGGTATAACTATTTTTTTAGGATGTAATTCTTCTAGTAACATAATTTTTAATTCATCTATTGTTAAATTATAATGTAATTCTGAATTAACAGCCATAGAAACTCTTCCTGTTTCTTCTGAAACAATTAAGGAAATGCAATCTGTTTCTTCAGCAATTCCTAGAGCTGCTCTATGCCTTGTCCCTAATCTTTTACTGATTTTTAAATTATCACTAGTTGGAAAAACAGCTCTGGCACTGGTAATTTTATCTCCTTGTATAATTACACCACCGTCGTGTAAAGGATTATTGGGAAAAAAGATAGCCATTAGTAATTCACTAGAGATATCAGCATATATTTTTTTTGATTTTTCGATATATTCATTTAAGCTTTGGTCTCTTTCAATTACAATTAAGGCGCCAATTCTATTTTTTCTTAATTGGTCCATAGCTGTAATTATTTCATATACTACTCTTTCACGTTCGTCAACAGTCAAAATTTTGTGTCGCCCAAGTAATTGGCTTCTACCTAATTGTTCAAGTACATTGCGAATTTCTGGTTGAAAAATAACAATTAAAGCTAAAGGTCCCCAAGTTACAACATAATCTAGTAAAAAGTCAATTGTTGTTAGGCTTAATTTATAGCTAATTATTTTTAATACTAAAATAATTAAAACACCTTTAAATAGCATAATCATTTTTACATTTTTTCTAAGACTTTTTAATATATAATATAATACTAACCATACAATTAGTACATCAAGTAATTTTTTTAGTAATTCAATTATTCCGTCTACTGTCATTTTATACCTCCATTATGTAAATATTATATCACGAAATAGATAAAACGCAAAATATTTTTTTATTAAACATAAATTGAATTTTATCCTTTTTTTTAAATAAATTTTCAAAAAAAATAATTTATCTTTTAGATAAACTATTTTTTAGAACTGCCAAATATTATCTGTTTCTTCAACATTATTATCATTTTTCTTTTCAACATCTGTTGATATATCATCAAGATTTGGTAATTCTAAATCATTATTAATGATGTCATCAGGTGTATCATTGCTTTGATTTAAATCTATAGTTTCAGCTTCTGACATAGGATCATTGTTTGGTTCATTTATGTTGATGCTTTCAGCACTGTTCATTAAATTATTATTTAAATCTATAGTTTCGATTTCTGGTATAAAATTATTATCTGTATTATTTAATATTGGCATTTCTATATCTTCAACATTTACATTAGATCGCTCATCTGTTTGTATTATTTTATCTCCATTTTTGTTTTCATTTTTTATTTCGTCTACAGATTTCACATTAATTTTTTTATTATTTTTTTTCTTTTTAGTGTTAGTTGTAACGGGTTCTTCTTCATAAATTGGGTTATCTAAATCTTCTAATTTTAAATTTTTTATTTTTTCGTTTATTTCATCTAATTGCAAATTGGTAGTTATGTCTAAATCAAATTCCTGTGATGTATTTTCTGTTGTTTCATTATTATAATTATCTTCATTGTAATTGTCTTCTTCAATAGCAAATTTTTGAATTTTTGAATCTGGTAATTCTGAATTAAATATATCTAAAGATGGTTCACTACTCTGCTTTAGCTCTTCTACATCATTATTGATAACTAAAGTATTATCTACTATATCATTAATTTCTGAAACAATTGGTGTATTTGTTGGTTCTGGTAATGCTTCTTCATCATTACTTATATTTAAATCGTTAATTTGGTTTTCGTTATCGGCTGGGTTTACCTCTTCTATTATTAGATTTTCATAATTTGTAGCATTCGTTGAATCTGTTAATGGTACATTTAGATTTTCAAAAGTCTGTTCATCAATTGTTTCTACTTGGTTAAATTTTTCTGGCTCAATAATATTGAATTCATCTGTTTCTGGTACTTCTTCAATTTTCAATTCTGATGCATCAAATGTATTTATTTGTGTGTTGGCATCTAAATTTTCATCACCAAATGGTGCATATAAATCTTCAGAAATACCTAACTGATCATTAGAGATATCTGGATTTAAATTAACGTCTCCTAAAACAAGTTGTCCATCATTAAAATCAGGAGCAATATTATCTAATGAATCGATATTTTGCGTTTTGCTTGATTCATTATCATCTGTTATTTCTTCAATAATAGTTTCTGAAATAGGTTCTGTTTGTTCAGTTACTGTATTATTCTTTTTATTATTTTTGGCTGACACTTTTTTACCAAATTCTGTTTTTTGTGCAACATAACCAATAATTGTCATAACGATGATAGCAGTAATTATAATGATTATTACATAATTATCTTCTATAAATTTACTTATATCCATATTTACACCCTTTCTTATTCTATATTTATAATATCATTATTATTTATTTTTGGCAATAATTATTTTGTCAAAAAATCTTCTCCTTTGAATGGCTCAGTTCTTAATAAATCTTTAAAATCTTGTTGTCTTAATACTTCATATACCATGATAGCAACGGAATTTGATAAATTGAGTGCTCTGATATTAGCATTCATAGGAATTCGCATACAGTAATCTAAATGTTTTTGTAAAATTTCTTTAGGTATACCAGTACTTTCTTTACCAAAAATTAAGTAAATATTTTCATTTTTATTGGAATAATCAAAAGATGTATGAGGTTTTTTACCATATCTAGTTAAAAAATAATATGTACCTTCATTTTTACTTTCAAAATCGTCAAAATTTTCATAAACTGTATAATCACAATATTCAATATAATTAACACCTGAACGTTTAACGTATTTATCTTCTAGTGAAAACCCCATAGGTTTTATTATATGTAGTTTAGTTCCAGTTCCTGCACAAGTACGCATAATATTACCGGTATTTCCAGGTATTTCTGGTTCAAATAGGACAACATTTATCATGCTTGACCTAGTACTCCTCTATCATAAAACATATTTTTTACATCATTAATATTAATTGGTGTGGATTTATTATATAAAACAGCTGTGATTTTTCTATCTTCCATAATTAAAATATTTGTATAATTCTCAATTTCTATATTTTTTATATTATTACTAAAGTATGTATCTTTTAATTCGTTAAAAAAGTTATCATCAATTGTCTGCAAATCTAAAAAAATTATTTGGCTTTCAATACCACTTTCTACAATTAATTTTTTGAATTCTTCTTCAAATTCGTTAAGGCTTTCATCTTTACTATTTGCTAAGTAAATAATAGCATTTGGATTTTCTAAAGTATAATTTTTAAATTCTTGTTCATTCATTTTTACTAAAAATTCTGACATAATAGTGTTTCCTTTTGATAATTTTTTGTTTTCAGTATACCAGTTGCTTAACAGAAATGTAAGGGCAATGGTAAAAATAACCATAATAATAAATATTACATAGTTTTTACTAGGAATTGTTTTTTCTTCTTTGTTACTTTTCATATATTCACAATCCTTTCATTCTCATTTATTTTATCACATATTTTATAGTAAATCAATCAAAAAATATTTGATTTAAATATATTATATTTTATCTGATAATAGTTATTATTGTGCTATAATGATATTGGTGATTAGTATGAGTGTATTAGAACAAATTAAAGATAATTCTATTTTAATCATACCTAATAATTTAAAAGAAAAAATTCTTTTATTAAAGGATTTAAATAATAAATTATTGAACATCAAAATTATGGACTTAAATGAATTTAAAAAAAATCTTTATTTTGATTATTCAACACAGAGTATTTGTTTTATTATGGAAAAATATTTTGTTGATTATGATAACGCTATTGATATTTTAAATAATTTATATTATGTCGATAATAAAAAATATGGAATTGATAAATTAGATTATTTAGTTGATATTAAGAATAATTTAATTTCTAATAACTTATTAATATATAATAATTTATTTAAAAATTATATCAATAATAAGATGATATTTATTTATGGTTATGATTATATTAATGATTTTGATAAAAGAATGTTTGAAAGTTTTGATTTTAAAATAATAGAAAAAGATAGAAAAAATTATATACATGATGTTTTTAAATTTGAAAGTATTGATGATGAAGTTAGATTTGTAGCACATAAAATATGTCAATTATTAGATAATGATATCTCAATCGATAAAATTAAAATTGTTAAGCCTACTAGTGAATATAATACTGTTTTTAAAAGAATTTTTAAATTATATAATTTACCTATTTATTTTGACGATAATAGTTTATATTCAACACAAATGGGGAAAGATTTTATTAATTTATTAGATGCTGATATAAATATTACACTTAACAGTTTAAAAGAAAAGTATAATATGAATAATGATACGATAAGTAAACAGTTTAAGCAAATTATAAATATATGTAATAAATATAATTGGTGTTTAGATTTTACAAAAATTAAAGATGCTTTAGTCGAGGAATTAAAATTATGTAATTTAAAGCAAAAAAAATTTAAAAATCATATTAATTTAGTTAGTTTAGAAGACAATATTTTTAATGATGATGATTTTGTTTTTTTAGTTGGATTTAATCAAGGTAATTATCCTAGAACTTACAAAGATGATGATTATATTAATGATAATTTAAAACAGTTATTTGGAATAGAGAATACAACTATAAAGAATGATGTTAGTTATAACTCTTTAATAAAAAATATTAAATCTATAAAAAATTTATTTATATCTTTTAAATTAAAAACGCCTTTTAATAGTTATTATATGTCACCGTTAATTGAAGATTTGAATATGACGATTATAGATAATATTAATTATAATGATAGTTATTCTAGTCTTGATGATAAAATAAAACTTGCAACTTATTTAGATAATTATTTTAAATATGGGGTTATCGAAGAAAAACTAGACTGTTTATATAAGACATATCCTGATATCAGTTATAAAACTTATAGTAATAAATATAAAAGAATAGATAAAGATTTATTTAAAGATTATCAGAAAAAACATTTATTGCTTTCTTATTCTAGTATTAATAATTTTTATCATTGTAATTTTCGATATTATGTAGAAAATATATTGAAATTACAAAAATATGATAATGATTTTACATTATTGATAGGTAATTTATTTCATTATATTTTATCTATTATGGAAAAAGAAAATTTTGATTTTGATATGGAATATAATAATTATATAAAAAATAACTATAGTACGACTACTTATAGTGAAAAATTCTTCTTGAATAAATTAAAAAAAGAGTTAGAATTTATCATTGAAATTATAACTGAACAAAAGGAATTTACAACTTTTGATAAATTATTGTCAGAGGAAGTAGTTAATATTAATTTTGATAATGATGATTATAATATAACATTTAAAGGGATTATTGATAAGGTAATGTATAAAATTTGTGATGATAAAACCTTAATCTCAATAATTGATTATAAAACAGGAAATCCTAATTTAAATTTAAATAATGTAATTTATGGAATTGATATGCAGTTATGTATTTATGCTTATTTATGTTCTAAAATGAAAAAATTTTCTAATCCAGTATTAGTTGGTATTTATTTGCAGAAAATTCTAAATAATGAAGTAAATATTGAAAAAAATAAAAGTTATATTGATTTAAAACGAAATAATTTAAAGTTGCAAGGATATAGTACAAATAATGAAGTGATTTTGAAGGAATTTGATAAAACCTATATTGATAGTAAATTAATTAAAGGTATGAAAGTTAGTAGTAATGGTTTTTATAAATATTGTAAATTATTTGATAAAGAGATGTTAGATTCTCTTTTGGAGATTGTAGATAATAATATTAAAAAAGCAATAGCTAAAATTTTAGAGTGTGATTTTGAAATTAATCCTAAAAAAATAGATATTAAAGAAGTAATAGGTTGTAAATATTGTAATTATAAAGATTTATGCTTTATGAGTGACGATGATATTGTAAAATTAAAAGAATATAAAAATTTGGAATTTTTAAAGGGTGATAATGATGAAGTGGACTGATGAACAATATGACGCAATAATGAGGGATCAATCATCTATTATTGTTAGTGCAGGAGCTGGTAGTGGAAAAACAGCGGTTTTAACGGAGCGTGTTATTAGAAAAATTAAAGATGGTGTAAATATTAATGAATTGTTAATTCTAACATTTACTAATAAAGCTGCTAGTGAAATGCGTGAACGAATTCGTAAAGCATTAAAAAAGTATTCTGAATTTTCTGAACAGTTGAAATTATTAGATGAGGCATATATTACTACTTTTGATAGTTTCGCACTTTCTACTTTAAAAAAATATCACTATGTTTTAAATTTATCTAAAAATATCAGTATAGTAGATGCTAGTATGATATATTTAGAAAAAGAAAAAATAATTAATGAAATATTTGAAAATTTTTATAAAAAAGAAGACAGTGATTTTTTAAAATTAATTTCTGATTTTTGTATTAAAGATGATATTGATATAAAAAAATATATTATAAATATTTATAATGGTTCTAATTTATTAATTGATAAAAATTTTTATTTTGATAATTATTTTAATACAGTTTTATCTGAACAAACGATTAATAATAGTATTGTTGAATTTGAAAATATGATTAAAGAACGTTTTAATGAGATTGCTTATTTGTTAGATGAAATAGCAAATATTGATTATGAATATTATGAAAAATTAAATAGTGTTTTGATACATTTATTGGAGGCTATTGATTATGATGAAATTGTGGCCAATTTAGGTGTTCGTTTACCTTCTATTAGTAAAAATTGTGATGAAGATGTTAAGAAATATAAAGAAAATATTAGTAAGATATTAAAAAATTTAAAAGATACTTGTGAGTATAATAGTATAGAAGATATTAAAAAAACAATTAATCTTACTTTTGATTCAGTTAAAGTAATTATTAAGATTATAAGAGAATTAGATATTAAACTTTTAGATTTTAAGAAAAAAAATAATGTGTATGAATTTAATGATATTTCAATTATGTTAATCAGTTTATTAGAAAATAATAAGGAAATATGTGATGAAATTAAAGAACATTATAAAGAAATAATGATCGATGAATATCAAGATACAAGCGATATTCAAGAAACTTTAGTTAATTTGATTAGTAATAATAATGTGTATATGGTTGGAGATATTAAACAATCTATATATAGATTTAGAAATGCTAATCCAGATATTTTTAAAGCAAAATATGATAAATATTCACATAATAATGGCGGTATTAAAATTGACTTAAATAAAAATTTTAGATCGCGATATGAAGTTTTAAATAATATTAATTTAATTTTTTCACAATTAATGTCAATTGAGGTAGGTGGAGCTGATTATAATAATGGACATGCGATGATATATGGTAATAAAAGTTATGATGAATTAATGGCTAATCCAAATTATAATATGGATATTTTAAATTATAGTTATGATAAAAATTTGGGATTTACTAAAGAGGAAACAGAAATATTTATAATTGCTAATGATATAAAAAATAAAATAAAAAATAAATATCAAGTAGTTGATAAAAATACTTGGAAAAACCGTGATTGTGATTTTAAAGATTTTGTTATTTTAGTCGATAGATCAACTAATTTTGACTTATTTAAAAAGATATTTGAATATATGCATATTCCGCTTACAATTTATAAAGATGAAAAATTAAATAATGAATTTGAAATCACTGTAATAAAAAATATTATAAAATTAATATTAAAAATTAAGAACAATGAAATAGATAATGAATTTAAATATTTATTTGTAAGTATTGCTCGTAGTTTTGTTTTTGAATATAGTGATAATGATATTTTTAAACTTTTTTACGATAATAATTTTACGCAAAATGATATATATGTTAAATGTAAATTTTTGAGTGAAATGACTGATTTTTTAACTAATTCAATGTTAATTGATAAAATTATTAATGATTTTTCAGTAATGGAAAATATTGTTAAACTAGGTAATATCCAAAATAGGATAGTAAGAATCGATTATTTGGTTAATTTAGCTCATAATTTAGATAGTTTAGGTTATACAATTGCTGATTTCAGTGATTATTTATCAGATTTGTTTAAAGCTGATTATGATATTAGATTTTCTTTATCGAAAGAAAGTCCAAATAGTGTTCAAATTATGACAATTCATACTTCTAAAGGTTTAGAATTTAATATATGTTATTTTCCATTATTATATAAGAAATTTAATTTAAGAGAATTAAATGAAAGATTTACTTTTAGTTCTAAGTATGGTATTATCACACCTTATTTTGATGAAGGAATTGGTAAAACAATATATAAATATTTATTAAAAAATAAGTATATTAATGATGAAATATCTGAAAAAATTCGATTGTTTTATGTTGCTTTAACGCGAGCTAAAGAGAATATGGTTTTAATTGTTGATTTTGGTGATGATGAAGATGAAATTAATAATAACATTAAAAATTGTCGTTCTTTTTTGAATATGTTGCAAGTCATAAAGAAGTTATTAAATCCTTATATTAAAAATATCGATTTAGAAAAAATTGTTATGAGTCATGATTATAATTTAACTAAAAATACTAATGATATATTAAAATTTGAAACAGTATGTGAACCTTTGAATATTAAAAATATAGAATTAGAAAATAATTATGAAGATGAGCAAACATTTTCACATTCAACTAATAATTTTGTTAGTTTAAAAGAACAAAAAAATCTTGATATTGGCTTATATTTTCATTATTTATTAGAAATAATTGATTTCAAAAACGTTGATATTGATAATTATAATATAGATGATTTTTATAAAGATAAATTAGTTAATTTTTTTAAACAACCTTTATTACAAAATATTAATAATTGTAATATATATAAAGAATATGAATTTATGGAAATTGATGATAATATTAAAAGACATGGTATTATTGACTTGATGATTGAACATGAAAATTATATAGATATTATCGACTATAAGTTTAAAAATATAACTGATGAAAATTATAATAAACAGTTAATGGGTTATAAAAATTATATTATGAAAAAAACAAATAAACAGGTTAATATCTATTTGTATTCAATTATGAATAATGAGGTTAAATTGCTTGATTAAATAATAGAAAAAAAATAATTTATCATTTTATTGGTAAATTATTTTATTATTTTGATAACATAACGAAGAACATAATTTATAATATTCAGGAGGATTATCTAGTTCTCCACTATGTTTAACATTATATACATTTTGTTCATAAATATGTTCTCTATATTAGATGTAAAACTTATAAGTCACCAGTGATTCATATTTGTTGAATATAGTAATTTCCATTAATTACCTTATTAATGGCTTCAATTTTAACTATTTTACCGGTATAAGGAATTATATTATTATATGTATTTAAGTCATTTTAAGTTGTTTATTTCATCGATTGTTAAATCTGTTATATTAGCTATAACGTTTATATCATAATTTTGAGCTAATAATTTTCTTGCAATTTCTAATTTTTCTTCTTGTTTTCCCTCGAGTCTACCCTCAATTCTGCCTTCATTTTTTGACTCGATTTTTGCTTCTTCAATATAAGTATTATATTCTAATTCTCTTTTTGATAAATCTGTATATAATTCTACATATTC
>CANQIS010000035.1 GCA_947624115.1 uncultured Bacilli bacterium | reverse complement strand
TACTATAATCTCACGAATGCCCTTATAATAAGGGAAAAATTTGATTGTAGTTATGAGTACAACAAAAGGGCATACCCTGTTACTGGTATTAATCCAACAACTACCATTAAATTTAAAACAGTTTGAAATGCGATTTGAAAAATAATACCGAAAACTAAATATTTACCAAACATATCAGAACAATTTCGCGCTATTTTAAAACCTCTAATAATAATTGTTAAAAAAAGTGAAGCGACAATAACAATACCAAGAAAACCAAATTCTTCACTAATAATTGAAAAAATAAAATCTGTTTGAGGCTCTGGCAAATAAAAGTGTTTTTGTCGTGAATTCAGAAATCCGTATCCAAATAACCCACCTGGCCCAATCGCATACAGTGATTGGATTATTTGAAAACCGCTACCTAAAGGATCACTCCAAGGATTTAAAAAAGATACAATCCTAGCAAGACGATAAGGAGCAATCGCAATTAGAATAACAATTCCTATAATTCCTATAATTCCTATTTTAAAGAAAAAACTAAAATCAACTCCAGCAATAAATAATAAGCCAATAATAGACATAACAATAATTGTACCAGTTCCAAAATCAGGTTGTAACATAATAAGAGCAAAAATAATCATTGTTACACCTAAAATTGGCAAAACACCTGTTTTAATATTTTTTAATCTTTTTTCGTTTTTAACTAAATATTTTGATGTAAACATAATAAGTGCTAATTTAGTAAATTCACTCGGTTGAATACCAAATGAACCAATTCCAAACCAACTTCTACTACCATTTCTAACGGTTCCTATACCAGGAATTGCTACTAAGATTAAAAGAATTATACAACTAATTAAAATTAAATTAGCTTTTTTTAAATAGATATGATAGTCAATTTTACTGATAATAATCATAAAAATCATTCCAACTGCAAAAAATAAACTTTGATGTTTTACATATTTAAAGGCATCGTTAAATTTATATTCAGCCCAAATATATGAGGCTGAATAGATCATAATAATTCCAAACACAGATATAGCAATAATAGAAATTAAAAGTAACCAATCAACATTATTTTTTTTCATAAATCACCTTTAAATCCAAACACAAAAAATTATAGCCATCATCGAAGCAAAAAGACCTATAAATAAAAATAATTTCACTATATCTGTTTCACGCCAACCTAATTTTTCAAAAGTATGATGAATTGGTGTCATAGGAAAAAAGCGTTTATTAGTTAATTTATAATAAATTATTTGAATAACACAACTAAATGTTTCTAAAACAAAGACAATTCCTACTAATATGAGTAAAAATTCATAACGAGTTATAATGGCAACGGCTCCTAAAGTAGCACCTAATGCTAAAGAACCTGTATCACCCATAAATACTTTGGCTGGATTTAAATTATATACTAAAAAACCTAATATTCCACCAATTAAAACAAAGCAAAAGATTGCAATATCTTCATAACCTTCTAACCAACCAGATGACCAAGCAATAATACCAAAAGTTAAAAAAGCAATAACTGATAAACCACCAGCCAACCCATCTAGACCATCAGTTATATTAACAGCATTAGAACTAGCCACTAAAATAAACAAAATAAATAATCCATATAACCAACCTATTTTAATTCTTAAATTTAAACTTCTAATCCATATTAATGATTCATTTCCAGCTTTAACAAATAAAAAGTAGAAAACAATCGCAACAATTACTTGTAATAATAATTTTTGAATTTCTGTAAGACCCTTATTATTATGACGTTTTATAATTAAATAATCATCTAAAAAGCCTATAATAGCGTAAGAAATAAATGTAAATACAATTATTAATAAATTATAACTAAATTTAATTTTATCTAATAAATATAAAATAATTATTGTAACTATAACTGGAGCAATAAATATTAATCCACCCATAGTTGGTGTTCCATCTTTAGTTTTATGCAATTCACTTACATAAATACTTATTCGTTGCGATACTTTTAGTTTTTTTAAAATTGGTAATAAAAATAAACCAAATAAAACGGCTAAAATAAAACTAATCATCATTGCTAAAACTGACTTTGTAAGTATAAACATTTTATAACACCTACTTATCTATAACAACTAACATCTAGTAAAGTATATGAAAAAAATAGTACAACTTATACTAGATAATAAAAAATTTCATTTATAGTTTTTAAAAATTAGTTTTTTTCATAAAATTTTATGAGGTGTTATAATGTTTGTTAGAGATTATCATAAAAGAATCAAGATTGTTTTAGTTGTTATAATTGCGTTATTTATTTTAATTATAGGTAAAATTTTTTATATTCAAGTTTTTAGTTACAATAAATTAAATGACTATGCAAATGACTTATGGAGTAGAAACTTACCAATAGAAGCTAATCGTGGTATTATTTATGATCGAAATGGTGTTGTAATTGCTGATAATATTACTACTACTTCTCTAGTCTTAATTCCAAATCAAATTGAAGATAAAGAAAATACGGCTAAATCTTTAGCACAAATATTAAATGTCAGCTATGATGATATGTATGCACATGTATCAAAAATTACTTCAATTGAAAGAGTACATCCAGAAGGACGACGTCTTTCTTATGAAATTGCTGATCAAATTGCACAACTTAATCTACCTGGTGTCTATTTAGTTAAAGAGTCAAAGCGGAATTACCCATTTGACAAATATTTATCGCATACAATTGGTTTTGTTGGAATCGATAATCAGGGATTAAGTGGTTTAGAATTAATGTATGATAATATTTTAACAGGAGAATATGGAGCAATAAAATATTTTAGTGATGCTAAAGGAAATCGTTTAAATTTATCAGAAGTTTACGAAAAGCCACAAGATGGTATAAATATGACATTGACAATAAATATGGATATTCAAGCCTCTTTAGAAAGAGAATTAGATAATGCTGTAATAAAATATAATCCTGATCAAGCACTTGGGATAGTTATGGATCCAAATAGTGGTGAAATATTAGCCATTTCTTCTCGTCCAAATTTTTCACCTAGTGACTATAAAAATTATACAGTTGAGGAAATCAATCGTAATTTACCTATTTGGATGACTTATGAACCTGGTTCAACTTTTAAAATTGCACCTACACTATATAGGTATAACAATCAATATAAAACGTATTATTAAGTGGTGATGAAATTGGATAATTATTTATTTTATTTAAATATTGAAATTATTATTAATCAAAATTTATATAAAAAAAACATTATTGATGAAAAAACATTTTTATATGTCAATGAAAGATTATTAAAAAAATGTGAGGAATATAAATGAATTTTTTAGAAATTTCAAAATTAGTTATGAATGGTGAAAAAATAGTTAATTTACCTCTTAGAGTCTGTTTTTATGCTAGAGTATCAACAGAAAGTGATAATCAATTAAATAGTTTAGAAAATCAACAAAGTTATTATGAAAATTATATTAAATCAAAACCTAATTGGAAATATGTTAATGCCTATATAGATGAGGGAATATCAGGAGTAAGAGTAGAAAAAAGATTTGGATTTAAAAAAATGATTGATGATGCCAAAAAAGGTAAATTTGATTTAATTATTACTAAAGAAGTATCAAGATTTGCTAGAGATTTAGAAGATAGCATTCATTATATTCGAATACTAAAAAATGCTAATGTTGGAATTTATTTTGAAAATCAAAATTTAAATACTTTTGATGCTAACTCTGAACTTATTTTAAATATAATGTTTAATTTAGCTCAAGATGAGTCAAGGAAATTATCTGGAAGAGTAAAATTTGGTCATATGGAAGCGATAAAGAAAGGACATGTTTTGGGCTCATCTAATATTATTGGATATAGAAAAGAAAATTGTAAATTAGTAATTGTCCCAAATGAAGCAAAATTAGTTAGAAAAATCTTTGAATTATATGCTAGTGGGGATTATGGTTTATATAAATTATCAAAAGTTTTAGCAACCTTTAATTTTTATAATAAAAATGGTAATTATTATGATAAAGATACTTTAAAAAGAATAATATCTAATCCAAAATACAAAGGTTTTTATCGTGGAAAAACAAGTGAAGTTATAGATTATCGAACTAAAAAAAGAATTAAAATAAGTGAAGATAAACAAATAATATATAAAACACATGAAAATATAATTCCACCAATAGTATCTGAAGAATTATGGAATAAAGCTAATGAAATATTAAAACTTAGAACTAAAAATTATCAAAATAATAATTATTTTAATGGAGGATTAAAATATGCTTTTTCTTCTAAAATATATTGTAAGGATCATAATACTAATTTTCAAAGAAGTCATGGTAGCAAGAAAAAGAATCGTCCAGTATGGTGTTGCAGTCTCTATTTAAAGTATCGTCTTATGGCTTGTGAAACACCAATTATTGCTGAGATTGATTTATATAATATTATGGATTCTATAATTAAATGTATTTCTTTAAATAAAACTAAAATTGTTAACGATTTAAATATGTTATATAAAGATTTTGAAAATTTAAATCAAGATGATGATTTAAACTTTATTGAAGATAATATAAAAAAAATAGAAGATAAGAAAACAATGGTTCTTGATTTAGTATTTAATAAAGAATTAACTAAAGATGAATTAAAAATACAATTTAAAAGATATGAAAAAGAATTAAATATTTTAATAAAACAAAGAGAAGATATTTTAAAGGAAAGAGAAAATATTTTAGATTTAAAGAAAAATAAATTAGATATTATTAAATATGTTTTAAATGAATTAGATTATAATTTACTTGAAGATTTTATTAAAAAATTTGTCGATGAAATAATTGTGTCTAAAATAGATAATGATAGATATAAAATTCATTTAGATATATATCTAAATTTAAATGGTTTAGTAAAAGAAAAGAATAAAGGAGCTAAACATATAAATGGTCCATTAGATAAAGAAATATTATATATAGAAAATAAAATTTATGAAACGAAAGAAAATAAAAGAAGAAATAAAAATTATTTTACTTATAATGTTTATATCGAAACATTATAAGTTTTTTTCTTGAGAATATGTTATAATAAATATATTAGATGGAGATGACTAACATGTTAATAAATAAAATAAAGCAAGAATTAATTGAACAAAAAAAATCAAAATTTAAAGGTAATATTTATCATTATTCTCAAGTTAATTTTGCTTATAACTCTAATAAAATAGAGGGTGGGCACTTAAGTGAAGATGAAACTGAAGAAATATTTGAAACTGATTCATTTATTCCTAAAAGTGATGATGCCATTAAGTTTGATGATTTAACTGAAATGAAAAATCATTTTCGACTTTTTGATTATTGTTTAGATATTATTGATGAAAAGTTATCTAAAGATATAATTATTAAAATGAATATGATATTAAAAAGAAATACCACTGATGAAGAAAATCCACGTTATAATGTAGGTGGATTTAAAGTAGTACCTAATAAAATTGGACTAATTAATGTTATAAATACATCAGCTCCAGAAAATGTTGCTAAAGACTTAGATAATTTACTAAAAGAGTATAATAGTTTAAAAAATATAACTATTGAAGATATTATTGATTTTCATTATCGTTTTGAACTTATTCATCCATTTGGAGATGGCAATGGAAGAGTTGGAAGAATGATAATGTTTAAAGAATGTTTAAAAAATAATATTATGCCATTTATTGTTCTTGATAGTGATAAGCCATACTATATGAGAGGTTTAAAAAATTATAAGGAAGATAAAATGTTTTTAATAGATACTATTAAACATGAGCAAGATCTATATGAAAGTGTTGCAAATGAAATGTTAGATTTTGAATTAGAAGATAAATAACTTATCTTTTTTTCTTGCCAAAATGGTAGGCACATTCAAAATAATTACTTTAGCAGCATCGCTTGAGGAAAAAATCGTCGATTTAGAAAATGATACATTTTATGATTCAGGTGCTATAACGGTCGACAATGCCACTATTCATTGTTGGAAACATGGAGGTCATGGGGCTCAAACATTTCTACAGGTAGTAGAGAATTCTTGTAACCTTTGTCTTAAGCAAGAGATACTTTTGCTTAAAAAAAAATTTTATCAAATATAGTTCTAATACAATAATTTCTATTTGAAATTTTTTTGTTATTTTAATTATTATCTAGATGAATTATTATTCATATTGATTTCTATTTCTTCATCGCTATTTTTAAAATTAAATATTACTCGTAATTTTAAATGTTTTCTATCGTTATTTATTTTACTTACAAATACTTTATCAATAAATAAATTAAAGTATTTTCCTATATTATTCCTAATATCCATTTTAGGTTGAATTGCATTTTTAATTTTTAAAATGATATCTTCATAATATAATGAAGATTCTTTATTACTTTCCATGTTAATTATTTTTTTTCTCATCTTTGAAATGTCTTCATTTATTTTTTTATTTTTTTCAATAAATTCTTCTTCGCTTATCAATTTTCTTAAAGACATATCTAACAGTCTTTCCTTAAATAATTCTTGTTCTTGAATTTTAGATTGTAAATTTTCTGTATCAAAATTGTTATTACTTTCTTTAATAAGGCTTATGTAATCTTTTACAATTGTATCCAAAATTTCATCTTTATTTTCTATAAATTTTTCTAATATTGATGAAAATATTTCATTTAAATGTTTTTCATATAATCTAGGTGTTGCACATTTTTTGATTCCATGACGTAAAAACTCATTACATTGCCAAACAGGATTATCTTTTCGCTTTCCACTTGCACAGCGAATAAATGCTGTATTATGCTCCATGCAAAATATCTTTGATGTATAAGTTCTATTTTCCAAATAAAATTCTTTATTTAATACATTTTTATTCCAAGTTTTTATTCTTTTATTATGTACTTCATTGGCCTTATTCCATAATTCTTCAGAAACTATGGCAGGTATATTACCACTCTCATCTTTATAAATAATCCATTCTTCTTTTGGCTTTGACTTTTTTTTATGGGTCTTATAATCCTCAACCTCAGTCAAATTTGCAGTAAACCAACCTTTATATCTTGGATTAATTATCATTTTTTTTAAAGTAGTATCACTAAATACTTTTCCTTTTCTAGTAAAGTAACCTTTTTCTGCTAATATTTCGCCTATCCTTTTTAATCCATATTCTCCTGAGGAATATAGTGCAAACAAAATCCTAATAGCTTGGGCTTCATTTTCATTTATAGTTAATTTGCAATCTTTCTTTATATAACCATAAATTCCACCACCACCAACTTTTCCATTTTTAATACTTCGTTTTATTCCAAATTTAACTCTCTCAGATAATTTTCTTACCTCATCTTGCGCCATACTTGCCATTAAAGTAAGTCGAAATTCACTATCGGGGTAGATAGTATTTATGTTATCAGATATAAAGAATACTATTACTCCATAACTTAGTAATAATTGCGTGTATTTAATACTATCAATTGTATTACGAGCAAATCTTGATACTTCTTTTGTTAAGATTAAATCAATTTTACCAATTCTTGCATCTTCTATCATTTTCAAAAACTGTTCTCTTTTTTTTACTTGTGTACCACTTATACCCTCATCACTATAACTAGCAATATGGATCCAATTTTTTACATTTGCAATCATATCATTAAAATAGCCTGATTGATTTTCTAGTGAATTTATTTGCTCATCTTTGTCAGTCGAAACACGACTGTAATCAGCAACTCTTAGATTCATATCATATATAGTCTTTCCAAGTAATAAATCTTGTCTTGCCTTTATTATATTCAAATTTGTCCCCCTACGTTCTTAAGTTATGTTTTATACTCTAATAAAATTTTATCCATTTTCTTAAACAAATGAATTTGCATTTTATCATAAATATCCAATGATATTATTTCTTTTTCATATAATATTTGATTGAAGGTCATTCTTAATTTTAAAATAAGGTATTCTTTTGGCAATTCCTTTGTATTAGTATAATTCAAATCTTCATCAACAAAATTCAAAGAAAATTCCCCCTTCCATTAAGATTATTAAGTTGAAACATAAAAAAGAACTCAAAAATTGAGTTTTTCATATTTTGGGGTTAGTAAAAAGTTTTATTGTTTCTACAACATCGTTTTTTTAAAATTAATTTATCGATTTTTGATAATATCAAATATAATTCATAAAAATGGATTTTTTTAATTTAATTTTGTTAGACTTTATTATACAATGTAATTTATTGCAAATCCTATATTTTAATTATTAATATTATAACGATATTCAATGTTTGTAACAATATCATTTTCAACAATAAAATTTAATGAATTTTTGATTATTTGTTAATGAAGTTTATTGTTTTTATCATTTAATTAATTTAATAACATTTATTTTATTAATAATAAAATACAATATTGCAGTTATAATAAGTTTTATAGCTATAAATTCAATAAAAATTTTAACAATTATGTCTATACTAATACTTATATATTCATTTAATACGAAACATATAAATGAAATAATAATAGTACTAGGAACTAGAGATATAGTTAATAATATTAATGAATAATAAATCATTAATAATGAAATTTTAAATGGAGAGTATCCTATGCATTTCATAATTGCAATATCTAATCTATTATCATATACTATAACAAATTCAACTATAATAATTAATAAACTGCTAAATACTATCAAAAATTTAGACAATGTATTAATAATATTGTAAAAACTATAATATCTATCCAAAATTTCAGAATTAGAAGTATTCATAATAGTTAAATTATAACCACCAATTTCATTAATATTTTTTATTAGCGGTTCAACATTTATATAATCATTTGTTTTAATCATTACTCTCATTATATTATTGGATTCAATTATTTCATTGGAAAATTCATTTGAAATATATATTATATCTTCGATAAAATGATTAATAACAAGTTCTTGGTTGTCAGCGTTATATATACCAACGACTTTTAATTGATAAAGCTGATTATTTATATTAATTTCTATAATATCACCAATTTGTTTGCCACTATTATTTGATACTACTATGTCATTTTTGTTAATAGCATAATTACCATCTATAAGATTTATTAATTTGTTATCTAAATAAGAAAAAATTACATTGTTATTTTCTCCAAAAAATACAGGATAGTATTGTTCTATATAATCTAGTTTTTTTAAATCATTAATGATATCTTCATAAGATTTATCTGATTCAATCATTATATAATTATGATCAATATTATCTTTTTTTATTTTTTCGTACTTGATTCTAATTCCATTGCTTAATCCAAGAATGAATAAATTAAAAATAAATACAATAACAAACATTATAATTGAAAACCTACATAATTTCCTTTTTTTCAAAATATTTAAACATAAAAATTTATATTTCAGCATCACTAAATTCTCCAATTATTGAATTATTATTATTTTTTATAGCTAAATAAACTGATAATAAAGATGTTACTAAAATTAAGGCAAAACTTAAAATCAATGATGTATAAGAAATACATATAGGCATTTGATATTGTAGATAAACAGCATAATTATGAATTAAGTATATATAGAATCCCATACATATAATAATACTGATAACAAAGCTTATAAATGATAAAATAAATGATTCTAAATAATTAATTTTAATCAATATACTATTATCATACCCTAATGCATTATATATAAGATTGTTCTTTTTATTATATTGAATAAATTTATTATTAGTAATCAATAGAATAATAAAAGTAAATATTAAAATAGTAAATGAAATCAAAATCACTATAAAGACCATAAAATCTATTCCATTAGTATTAATACTACTTATTCTAATATGTGAATAATAGCCATTTTCATTTAGTTTTTCTTCGACTTTTAATAATGTGTCATAATCATTAACAAATACTACTGCTTGTTTAAAAAATTCCATATTTTGACAATTTTCATTTAATGTTTCACATTGTTTTTCTGCATAATTCATTTCAGCATTATATATTTCTAATATATTACTTTGTCTAGTAAAACAAATATTATATTCACCATAAGAATACTTATTTACATCATAAATTCCAATTATTTTATACTTATCATCGTAGGAACGAGATTTAATATTGATAATTTTATTTAAATAATTTTCTCCATTACTGATTTTTTTTGAAAATTCTTCATCAAATTCATTAGGCTTATCACCAAAATATAACTTAGAAGGACAAATTAATACCTTTTCTTCAGTTGTTTCATTAAGATTATAACCTTTTAAGACTTTTAAGAAATCATCAGCAATACCGACTAAGATAATTAATTCATTATTTTCTGTACGAAATGAATCATCTCCATAAGAATTATAATCAGCAATAAAAGATATTCCATCAACATCTTGTAAATCTTTTTCTAATTGTTCGATGGATTGTATATCATTTACTAATAAAATATTATGTTTAATATTACCATTTTTTAAATTATTTATATGATTTGAAAATGTTTTTGAAAAAGAAAGTGAAATAATAATCATAGTCATAACAACTACAAGTAAAAACACATTCAATATATTTATTTTTTTTCTTAAGAAATTTTTATTTGCTAAAAATATATAGTATTTTAATTTCATAATTCTTTCACCGTAAATTTGCCTTTCTCCATATTAATAACAATATCGGCATATTTTTTGATGATTTGATTATGTGTCACAATAATCACACATTTACCGTTATCAGCTAAGTTTTTTAATTTTTCTAAAATATAAATCTCGTTTTCCTCATCTAGGTTTCCTGTTGGCTCATCGGCTAGGATAATGTCAGGTTCATTTGCTAAAGCTCGTGCTATAGCAACCCTTTGTTGTTCACCACCTGATAATTGTTTAGGATAATGATTTATGCGTTCGGCTAAACCCATTTCTTTTAAAAGACTTTGAGCTTTATACTTAATATCTAAATTATTATAATTTTTATTAATTATCATAGGAAGCATAACATTTTCAAATGCACGCATATTATTGTTTAAATAATAATTTTGGAATACAAAACCAATCCTAGAATTTCGGATCATGCTTTTTTCTTTTTGCGATAATTGGTCAACGTCTTTTCCGTTAATATATATTTTACCTAAATCAAATTTATCCAAAAGTCCCAAACAATGAATTAATGTGCTTTTTCCACTACCAGAATGCCCCATTATTGCATATAATTTTCCATAATGAAAATCATATGATAAATCTTTTATTGCCACAATAAGTTCATTATTTAATTGATATTTTTTTGTAAGATTACATACTTTTATTGCCTCCATTTTTAAAACTCCTTTCTTAAATAGTAAATATATTCTAAAAATAAATTGCATTTTTTAATTATCACATTTATTATATCATAACTAAAACTGTTAGTCATATTATATATATTCCACAACTAAAAATGATAAATTATAAAAAATTCTTCACAAAAAAGAAATAAGCAAAAATGTCCTCAACATCTTATTTCTTCAACAATCACAAATCTAAAAAGTTAAAATTGAAACTTTAAACTTAGATTTGATAATTAAATCATACAACAAATATAATTTTTTTTGCCATGCTTAAATTTAAATGAAAAAAACTTTATGAAATTTTTTGACTCTTTATTTCTTAAAGTTTTAACTTTTAAATAAATTTACTCTTTTTTTCTTTTTTGAACATATAAACTTAAAAAAAATAGAATAAAACTATTGTTCCTCATATAATTTATAACATTATCGACTTTTTTATATCAAAAAAGCAAATCTAGTTGATTTGCTATAATTTATTATACTTAAATATTATTTATTTAAAATCGCATCAATAGGTTTTATTTTAGTAATTCTTCCAATCGAACTTACTGTAATTAAAATGGAAATTGCTAGTATATAAACTAACATGAAAATTGGAATAATTGGATGCATTACAATACCATTTAAAGTATAATACATATTTCCAAATAATGAATTGTTTAAAATATTACAAACTAAAATCCAACCTATTATAGATAAAATCCAAGAAATAAGGCCAATTATGATAGATTCATAACCAAATATTTTTATGATATCATTCTTAGTGGCTCCCAAGGCTCTTAAAATGCCTATTTCTTTTTTACAATATAAAATTGACACCGATATAAAGTTTAAAAATAATAATAACGTAAAAAGCATAAATATTAAACTTATAATTAAAATATAAATTTCTAAATATTTATATATTCCCATTATACTAGCCAAATCATTTTGGTTATCTATATCAACTGTATAATTATAATAAGTACCATATTCATAACCTAGTCCTTCAAAAAAGTCATTAAATACCAAATTTTTCAAGGATTTTTTTAAATTATTTATATCATCATCATAAATTCTAACTGTTTTTATGTTTTTCATAATTGGTTCATATTCTTCCACATATTGATAGCTAATATAATTGTTATTATCCAAAGATACTCCTACTACCTCTGCATCAATTTCATTGATACCTAGTTGTAATAATTGTAGTTTAAAATCTGATTTTTCTTGTAAATATATACTTATAAACTCTTTCAATCCATCCTCATAACTCATATTACTATGATTTTTTAAATATTCATTAAACTTGAAATCAAAATCCTCATTGTTAGACCAAGCTTTATCGGAAAATTTTTGTAAAGCATCAAGTGATATTACTACTTCATTTTTAGATAAGGAATTGATAGTTTTAGGACCATCTTTGCTTATAATGGTTATATTTTCATTTAAGGGATTTATATTATTATAAATTTTTGTAGATAAAGAAGCATAATTATCTTTTATAACTATTGAATTTAAAATTGTCAGTTTATTTTTTATTAAAATAGCGTTATCTGTAAATCCTTTAACATAAATATCACTACCTTTTGAACTATAATTATTTCTAAAATAGGATGCGAACTCATCAGATTCAAAACTACCACCATTTTTTAAATCTTGATATAGGCTATCATCAGCATCAATTATTCCTGTAATTATAACTTTATTTTCACCTAATTTAATCTCTTGATTAGAGTTAACTATTTCATTATAATCTTTTGGAAAATATAAATTATTATCAGGTTTCATAATACCAAATTTTATGATATAATCAGCAAAATATTTATGAACAACAATCTCATTTGAGGTTTTTGGTTCACGACCAATTAATTTACCTAATATACGAGAATCGTTGATTTCGATAAATTGTAAACTGTTACTTATTCCACTCTTGTAATAATCTAAATTACTATTATTATCTCCAAATTCAAATGCAAGATTATGTCCATTATCATATAAACTATATATAGGATTAATTATAGAATTAGTTAATTTTTTTATATCTTGCATTTCGTTTTCTTCTAATGAAAGTATAGAAATACTACCGAATGGTCCATACTTTGATTTTTTTACATTATAAATATAGTCGTTATTATCTTTCATCGTATTTATTATTAATCTATTATGTTCAAATAATGTCCAATTGACTGTAACTCCCATAAATATCAATGAAATAGCTGTTAAAATTATTGTCATAACTAGTTTAAATGGTTTTGATTTAAAACTGGTTAAAGACATTTTTAAAGCATAAGAAAATGGCAACTTAGATTTTTCTAAATTAAAAGTATCATTTTCTATATTGTCAAGTGGTGATGTATCAGCAACAATTTGACCATCATGAATTTGAACAATACGATCCGCATATTTTTTGGCTGATTCTATATCATGTGATACAACAATAACTAGTCTTTCTTTACTTATTTCTTTTAAAATATTAAAAATTTGTTCACTAGATATACTATCTAAATTTCCTGTCGGTTCATCTGCTAAGATAATTTTAGGTTTTTTTATTAAGGCTCTAGCAATCGCAACTCTTTGTTTTTGTCCACCCGACAATTCATTTATTTTTCTATTACCTAAGCCTTTTATACCTAGATTATCTAATAGATTATCAATTTCTATTTTAGATCTATTTTGATTTTGTAATTTAAGTGCTAGATTTATATTTTCGTAGACATTATATTGTTCTAAAACATTAAATTCTTGAAAAATAAAGCCAATATAAGTATTACGATAAGAGTCATATTTAGAATCGTTAAAATTACTTATATTCTTTCCATTAATTAATATCTCGCCACTTGTAAGATTATCTAGTCCACCCAATAAATTTAATAAAGTTGATTTACCACTACCACTTTTTCCAACGATAAATAACATTCCCCTATTACCAATTTTCAAATTAATATTATTTAAGGCTGTAGTTGAGGTACCTTTTTTTGAATTATAAATTTTAGTCACATTTTTTAATTCTATCATATCACACCATCCTAGGCTAATTATAACATCACCTTTAATAGAAATCAATAAACTTTAATTCTACTTATCGTTTATTTTAGTTAAAAAAAAACAAATCGAAGTTGATTTGAAAATAAATTATTAGATTTAAACACATAAACAATTGATATCTATTTTTAATGAAATTGCATATGTGTTAATAGCTTTATAGCTTTTATAATATTAATAACATGATACTCTAAATTCTTAGCGATTTTTTTATAACAATATTTATTATTTTTTTACTAATTTACCAAACTTCGATCTCTTTATTGTAATCATTTCCATCAACATTTGCCAAAATAATAATTTTTGATGGTACAATAGACTTTCCTTTATACTTTAAATCAATGTGAAAATTTTTCACTTCTTTTTCTTGTTCTAGAAAACTATATAGTTCATCATCAATAACTTGCTTTTCCTTTTCTGCCTTTGGAGTAACAACAATTTGGTTGTCCTTTCCCTCACTCCCTCCAAAATCAGGCGATATTAAATAAATTATTTTTAACTGACCTAATTTTAAAAATTCATTAACATTTTCATTTGATACATTAGAAATATCAAAATTACTATTTTCTTTCTTTTTCATAAAATTAAACATATATTTACCTCCTCGTATATAATTACAATTTATATTATGATTATTATAACAATTTGTAAAAAAATTGACAATATAAATATTACTTCTAACTTAGTTCATTGAAAAAAATAATGGTATTATAATTTATATATTCAATTTTTTATTTTTTTATTTACCATTCACTAGGTTTATTAGCATCAGAAAACTTTAATATATTATTCTTTATTCAATTCTATGATAGGGTTTAATTTTATAATTTTTTTAATATTAGAAATTAAAGAAATTAGGT
>CANQIS010000034.1 GCA_947624115.1 uncultured Bacilli bacterium | reverse complement strand
TAATTACCAAAATCAATTTTTCCTATATAATACAAGCTTTAAATTAAATTTTTTATTTTTTTCGTGTTTTTAACCTGTTATTTAAGTTTCGGTATGATAAACGCTTAATAATCTCCTTTCTTTATATTCAAACATTTTTTAAGACAAAAAATTAAAACATTATTATCATAACTTATTTAGATTGAATAAAAAAATTATTTATCGCATTTTTCAACCTTCTTTTTTATAGCTTAAAATCTTATCTTTTCACAAAAAAGACCAAGATACAACTATCTTAGTCTAATTTATATATAAATATCAATTATGAGTGGTTTTCTTAACCTTATAATTTTAAATTCTGGCATTTTTTCTCTATAATTTAATACATCATCATCTGTAACAATTATATTGGTTAGAAAAACTTCATAATCTTTATCTAATTGTTGGCCTTTCCGCGGATACTTGCTTGAGCAGCAGCAAGGCGGGCTATTGGAATCCTATATGGTGAGCAAGATACATAATTTAAGCCAATCGTATGACAAAATTCTACACTACTTGGCTCTCCACCATGTTCACCACAAATTCCTAAATCAATATTGGGGCGCACTCTTTTAGCTCTTTTTATAGCAACTCTTATAAAAGCCCCAACACCTTCTTGATCAAGTTTAGCAAAAGGATCGTTTTCAAAAATACCCTTATTATAATAATCATTTAAATATTTACCGGCATCATCTCTAGAAAAACCATAAGATAATTGTGTTAAATCGTTTGTACCAAAACTAAAGAATTCTGCTTCAGTAGCAAGTTTATCTGCTATAGCAATAGCTCTTGGGACTTCAATCATAGTTCCAATCATATATTTTAGCTTAACACTATTATTTTTTATTATTTCTTCGGCTGTTTTGACAACTATATCTTTTACATATTTCAATTCATTAACATCGCCGATTAAAGGAATCATAATTTCTGGTACAACATTTATACCTTTTTTTCTGACATTAATGGCAGCTTCTATTACAGCTCTTGTTTGCATAACAGTAATTTCTGGATATGTAACTGATAGTCTACAGCCTCGGTGTCCCATCATTGGATTAAATTCTTTTAATGAATTAACTCTATCTTTTAAACTTTCAAAAGTTGTATTTAAACTTTCAGCTAAAGCTTTAATTTCTTCATCTGTATGTGGTAAAAATTCATGAAGTGGTGGATCTAAATAACGGATAATAACAGGATTACCATTCATAACTTCAAATAATTTTTCAAAATCTTCGCGTTGATATGGTAATATTTTTGATAGAGCTTCTTCTCTTTGCTCTTTATTTTCAGCTGCAATCATTCTTCGAAAATTGAATATTCTATCTTTATCAAAGAACATGTGTTCTGTACGACATAACCCTATCCCTTCAGCGCCAAATTTTTTAGCAATAATAGCGTCTTTTGGTGTATCGGCATTAGCACGTACGCCTAAAGTTCTAACACTATCAGCCCAAGACATAAATATTTCAAAATTACCACTAATTTCTGGTTCTGTAGTTTTAACTTGTTCACCATATACATACCCAGTGGCACCATCAATTGAAAGATAATCTCCCTCTTTAAAGATTTGACCATCTGAGGTGGTAAGTGTTTTATTTATTTCATCTATAATTAATTCTGTACAACCACTAACACAGCATTTACCCATTCCACGAGCAACAACAGCAGCATGTGATGTCATTCCACCACGAATTGTCAAAATTCCATTGGCTGAATCCATCCCTTTTATATCTTCTGGAGATGTTTCTAATCTAACTAAAAGAGTTTCTTCATTTCTTTTTTTTGCTTGTTCGACATCTTTAGATGAAAAATAAATTTTACCAGTTCCAGCACCTGGTGAAGCAGCAAGTCCTTTTGCAATGACTTTAGCTGACTTTAAGGAATCAGTATCAAATTTTGGATGTAATAATTGATCTAATTGATTGGGTTCTACTTTTAATAGGGCTTCTTCTTTGGTTAACATGCCTTCATTAACCATATCTACAGCTATCTTTATAGCTGCTTGGGCTGTTCTTTTTCCGTTTCTAGTTTGTAGCATAAAAAGTTTGCCATTTTCAATTGTAAATTCCATGTCTTGCATATCTTTATAATGTTGTTCTAATTTTTTTGCAATTGTTTCAAATTGATTGTAAACATCAGGCATTATTTCTTGCAAAGTAGAAATATTTTGTGGTGTTCTAATACCTGCAACAACATCTTCACCTTGAGCATTAATCAAATATTCACCAAATAATTTATTTTCACCAGTTGCAGGATTCCTAGTGAATGCAACACCTGTTCCAGATTTTTCTCCACTATTTCCATATACCATTTCTTGTACATTAACAGCCGTCCCCCATGATGATGGAATATCATTCATCTTGCGATATACAATTGCTCTTTCATTATTCCATGATCGAAAAACAGCGTTTACAGCTTCAATAAGTTGTATATTTGGATCTTGTGGAAATTCTTCATTGGCGAAGTCATGATAAATTTTTTTAAATTTTTGTGTAATTTCGTACATATCTTGTTCGTCTAATTCAATATCGTAAGTAATACCTTTTTCTTTTTTTATTTCATCTAAAACTCTTTCAAATGCTGATTTAGAATAACCTTTAACTACATCAGCAAACATTTGAATAAATCGACGATATGAATCATAAACGAATCTTTTATTATTAATAATTTTAGAAAAATTTTCAGCAACTTGATCGTTAATACCTAAATTAAGAATAGTATCCATCATACCTGGCATACTAGCTCGTGAGCCACTTCTAACTGATACTAACAGTGGATTTTTTACATCACCAAATTTTTTACCTGTTTTTGTTTCTAATTTTTTTACTTGTTCAAATATTTCGTTTATAATATCCTCATTAATATTTTGATTATTGTTATAATATTCATTACATGCTTCGGTTGTAATCGTAAAACCACTTGGGACAGGTAGTCCAATATTAGTCATCTCTGCTAAATTTGCACCTTTGCCACCTAATAGTTCTCGCATGTCTTTGTTACCTTCAACAAATGAATAAACATATTTTGTCATATTCTCATCCTCCTATTTTATTCTTTAAATAGTATAGCAAAAATTTGAAAAAAAAACAATTATGTATGTTTCTTTTATATTAAATTTTAATAATAATATTCTAACTTTTCTAATAATATCTTTATCTTTAAAATTATTAAAAAAATTTATTAGTAGTATGCTGTTATGTTTTTAAAAGAACAAAATTCTTTCATTGATATCTAGAAAGAATTTTTGTTTTAATGATTTAGATATTATCAAATTTTAAAAATTATTAATATAAAACTAGTACAAATTATAGTCAAAATTGTGAACAGTTTATTATATAGTGATTTTTAATATCAAAATATGCTGGTTGATACTTTTACTTTATAAATTTTTGTAAAAATATAGAATAATATATTTAATGGATATTTCTATTCCTTATTATTGTAATACATTACATAGTACTATCTAATATTATTTCAACAGTTGTACCGTTATGTTCAGTCGATGAATAATTAATTTCACCGTTATGAGCTTTAATAATCTCTGTAGATAATGAGGTACCTAATCCAGTTCCATTATTTTTAGTTGTAAAAAAAGGTTCTTTTATTTTTTTTAATGTTTCTTTACTCATGCCTATACCATTATCTTCAATATAAATTTTTATTTTAGAATTTTCTTTTTTACTGAATACTTTTATGAGTCCTTTTTTTTCTTTATCAATTGCTTCGACACTGTTTTTTATAACATTTATAAAAACTTGCTTTAAACGATTATAGTCGGCATCAATATATAATTCTTCATCAGGTAAACTTGATTGAAGTAAGATATTATGACTTTTTAAAATTGGTTTAAAATCATCTATCACATCATCAATTAATAAATATATATCAATTGGTTCTTTATTAATATTAGATTTTGTTAATGATAAAAAATCTTGTAATATAATTAATACTCTTTCAATTTCTTCTCTTAAGATTGGGATATATTTTACGCTGTGTTCCAAATTATTAGTATCAAACATATCCAAATAGCCTTTACAAACTGCAATTGGATTTTTAATTTCATGAGTTATTTTAAATAATGATGTTCTAATTTGTTTTTCTTTTTCTAATTCTTTAATACTCATGTGATACTTAATTATTTCTTCGCCTTTTTCAAACAACATAAAAGAAAAATATGTTACTAAATAAAGAATTAAAATCATAATGATTGTATGAGTTATAAAAATAACGTTTTGAATCGTATATATATTTGTGATTAATATATTTTGAATAAGGAAAAATAATAATTTAATTAGTACAAAGTAATTTATATATTTATCTTCAAAATTTTCTGTATTTATTAGTTTTATATATAAAATAAAGTATAATATATATTCTATGAATAGTACTAAAACGTTAAAATTACTAAAGAAAATATAATATAAGATAAAAACTATCGATAAAATAATGGCAGTTATATTTCTATTTCTTAAATACGCAATGATTAAAATAGCATTAAATATAACAATAGGTGTATTATCAAACAATGGTTGACAAAATCTGATAATTAAATATGTGGAACTAATTAAAGCAATATCTAAAAATAGATTATTTTCTTCTTTTTTTATATTCTTACTATAAGCTACATAAAATAAAAATAATAATAAAGGATATGTAATATAAATTATATTTAAAAAAATATTCATATAAAAATTCATAAAATCACCTTAAATATAATATAGCTTAATCCAATGGCAAATTTTGTCGAAAAAAAGAAAAAAAAGTGATTATTTTATCACTTTAAGTCATCAATATATTTCTTTAATTGTTTTGCTTCTTCTCCTAATACAATTTTTAATTGGTTTCCTATTTCAACTATTCCTTGAGCACCTATTTTTTGAATTCCTTCTTTGTTAACTATATCAATATTTTTTAAATTAACAATAAAACGCGATTTCATAACTTCATAACTAACAATATTATCTTTTCCGCCTAAATATTCAACTAATTTGTTAGCTTCAATTTTAAAATCTTTATTTTTTGATTTTATAATTGCAAACGCAATTACAAGTAGAATAATAACAATTATAATATATTGCCATATATTTTCCATTTTATCACCAATCTTATTACACTATATTTTATTATAAATTATTTTTTTAATGTTTCCATTGCTCCACGCATCATTAAATCATACTTAACCATTTCTAAGCCACCAAATAATTTTAGAAATTCAGCCTTGTCCATTTTATATTTTTCAGCTAATTTCTGAGCTTCTTCTTCGGCTTGTTCGTCAGTAATTTCGATTTTTTCTTCTTTAGCAATTTCTTCTAACATTAAACGATATAGCACTCTTTTTTCAGCTTCTTCGTGCATTTGATCTTTCAAAGCTTGCTCATCTGAATTTGTAAATTGATAAAATTGTTTTAATGTAAGTCCTTGCATTTTTAAATTTTCTTCATATTGTTTTATCATACGATCAATTTCTTCATGAATCATTATATGAGGAATATCAACCTCAACATTTTTACTAGCTGTTTCTAATAAATCATCAAGGTATTTATTTTCAGCTGTTTGCTCTTTTTGAATTGTTAGATTTTCTTTAACTTGTTTTTCTAATTCTTCAATTGTGTTAACACCCTCTAAACCTAAATCTTCGAAAAATTCTTCATTTATTTCTGGGATTTTAATTGTTTTGATTTCATTTATTTTAACTTTAAAAGTTGCTGGTTGTCCCTTTAATTCAGCACTATGGTAATCTTCTGGGAAGGTTACATTAATTTCTTTTTCTTCGCCTTTATTCATTCCAATTAATTGTTCTTCAAAACCTGGAATAAATGTGTTAGATCCGATAGTTAAAGAATAATTTTCGCTTTTTCCACCTTCAAATGCAACACCATCTTTAAATCCTTCAAAATCAATAATCGCAATATCACCATTTTCAACTTTGCCATCTTTTTCAACATTTTCAGCAAATCTTTTTTTCATATTTTCTATTGTTTCATTAATTTCTTTCTTAGTTACTTTTACTTCGTCTTTTTTGACATTTAATCCTTTATATTTACCTAATTTAACTGTTGGTTTTAATGTTAAAACAAATTTAAATTCTACACCGTTTTCATCAATAGAGTTTAAATATAATTCAGGTTGTGCTACTATTTCAACATTTTGATTTTCTTCAATCATTTTATCGTAAGCTGAATTTACGCACATATCAGCTGCATCATAATATAATGATTGCTTGCCATATTTTTTTAAAAAAATCTCTTTTGGAGCTTTACCTGGTCTAAAACCATCTATTTTTGCTTTTTTACTGGCTTTTTCATAAGCTTTATCTAATTTTTCTTGCCATTCTTTTCCTTCTACTTTGATTAATATTTCTTTTTCGTTTTTATTTGCCATTTAAATCCTCCTCAAATTAATACTACTATAGTATATAATATTTTTCAATTTTTTACAATATTTTATACTTAAAAAAAGCACATAAAAGTGCTTATTACAACTCTTAAGCTATGGATAATATTTCTACATCATATTTACCATTTGGACTATCGACAGTTACAGTTGTTCCTACCCCAAGCCCCATAATAGCTTTAGCTATTGGTGATTCATTTGATATTTTATTTTCAAATGGATCTGCTTCTTTGCTTCCAACGATTGTATAGACTTCTGTTTCATCATCTTCTATGTATTTAATTGTGACAGTTGTTCCAATAGAAACTTTATCGGTTTTAACATCTTTAATAACAATTACATTTTCAAGCATTTTTTCTAGTTCAGCAATTCTTCCTTCTACATGAGCTTGCTCGTTTCTTGCAGCATCATATTCAGCATTTTCAGACAAATCTCCTAAGGCTCTAGCATCCTTTAAAGCAGCTATTACTTCAGGTCTTTTTTCTGTTTTTAAAAATTCTAATTCTTGTTGCATTTCTGCTAAACCTGCTTCTGTTAAATATATTTCTTTTGAATTTGACATATTTTTTCACCTCATATTTTTATTCATTTCGTTAAGTCTACAAAATAATACTACGTATTGTTAATTTTGTCAACATCTTTATTTTATTTTTTTTATATTTCACATTTAATATTATATTCTAAATATTTTATTTAATGATTTTTTTTATTCTAATCATATCATATTTATATAATTTGTCATTAACTTTAATTTTTACAATTTGTTTTGGATGTCTAACTACTTCTATTATATTATTATCTTCGTCTAATATTTCCTTTATTTTTAGACTAATTGTTGAAATATTAGGTCCAAAAATTTCAACTTCATCACCTGTTTTAAAATAATTTCGTTGTTCAATAATTGCTAAATTGGTCTTATCATCATAATCTAATACAATACCCAAAAAGTCTTGATTAGAGATTTCAATTCTACCATTGTAATATTGACATGTTGCACCATAATCACCATTAAAAAATTGTGGTACTGAATCTCTATTAGCACAATTTCTTAATATTTTTTCATATTCTAAATTATATTTATAGTTTTTAGGATTAGCAAAATATTCATCGATTGCTTTACGATAAATGTTAACGATAGTTGCGATATAATAAGTTGAGCGCATTCTACCTTCAATTTTAAATGATTCAACTCCCATTTCAATTAGATCTGGTATATATTTTAATAGTGATAAATCTTTAGTACAAAAGGTAAAATCTTTAGTACCTTGAATATTTTGGTGTTTTTCATTCAAAAGTTTAAAATCCCAACGACATATTTGGCTACATCCTCCACGATTAGAATCTCTAGCCGTTAAAAAGTTGGATAAGACGCAACGACCACTATATGAGGCACACATGGCTCCATGGATAAAGCATTCTAATTCGATGTTTACCTTATCTTTAATTAGTTGGATATCTTCTTTGGTTGTTTCACGAGCTAAAACCACTCTTGATATACCTTCGTCTTTAAAAAATTTAATTGCTTCGTAATTTAGAGTTGATTGCTGTGTTGATAAGTGAATTGGGAGCTTAGTATTCAATTTAGCTAATTTTATAATATATGGATCGCTTACGATAATGGCATCAATTTTTATTTTGTCTAGTTCTTTTAAGTAATCAATAATCATGTCTGATTCTCGATTATGTAGAGAAATATTAACAGTTACATATATTTTTTTGCTTAAATTATGGGCAAATTCTACTGCTTGTTTTAATTCTTCTATTGAAAAGTTTATCGCATTGGCTCTTAAACTAAATAAATCACCACCTACATAGACTGCATCGGCTCCATATAGAAGCGCAATTTTTAGGCGCTCCATATCGCCAGCTGGAGCTAATAATTCTGGTTTATTTTTCTTTTTAATCATTTTTCTTCACCTTATAGACAGTTTCTTTATATAAAAAACCTGTATCAATTTTATAATCTAATAACATATTAATTTTATCAAAATTTTCTTTACTATTATTCTCATTAGTTTTATTGAATAAAATTAGTATTTTCTTAAATTTTTCATTGTCAATATTAAAAGAGTTTAATACAAGATAATCGATTTTTTTTTCAATAAATAAAGGATATTCTCTTACTAGATTTAATATTTTGCTAGAGTAAACAGTAGTCACATCTGTATAGGTTATTGGATAAATATTATTTTCTTTTTCTAGGTAATTGATTTTAGAATCATCTTCTAGTTTAAAACTTTCTAAGTAATTTTTAACTAATGGTCTTTTTGATGTAAACATTGGTATATATCCAAAAACGTTCATCATTAATTTACTATTAGTATTGTTTCTTATTTCTAATATTTCTTCTAGGGTAAGCTCGCTTGATAAATAGCTCGTTTTTACGCCTTTTTCATGCCAATAGTTAATTGTATTATAATTAGTAACTAAATGTTCTTGATGCCAAATTAAATTTAAATTAAGGTTTAAATCTTTGTTTAAATTTACAATTGCTATATCGTAAAAAATGATACCATCTATTTTTTTGGTTGACAATTCAATTAAAGTATTTTTTAATTCTTTTAGGTCAGAATTATGTATATTTTTATTTAAAGTGATGAATATTTGTTTTTTATTTTGATTGCAGATTTCTATAATATTATTAATTTCTGTAAGTGAGAAAGTTATTGGCAAATTAACACTAAATTTATTTAATCCTATAATAATACCGTCACAATAATCATTTAAATCTAAAATTTGTTCTTTAGAATTGATTATGACAATTAATTTATTCAATTTTTATCACCTCTTTATGATTTGTGTTATAATAGTTGATAGGAGGAGTTTTTATGACAGAAAAAAATTTAATGTTTTCTTCAAAGAAAGATGAAGTTAAGCATGATATGGGATATGAAGAAAAAAGTTATATTGAAAGTATAGATTTAGATATTTCTAATAAATTAGAAATTAATAATTCTGTCTTTAATACAAAACATTTAAATAAAGTTTTAACAAAAAAATCTAAGAATAATTAATGTTATTCTTTTTTATTTTATTGGTTTATAAATATTTTCAAATTCTTTATCCATTAATAATTCATGCATAAATTCCTCTTGATTAGCAACATATATTTCTTCAATTCTATCAACGCGACATTTTTCGGAAATTAAGATTGCTTCTATCTTTTTTACCGCATTTTCTACTTTATCGTTAACAACGACATAATTATATTTAGATATTTCATTTAATTCTTGATACGCTGTTTTAAATCTAGTTATTATTTGCTCTTTATCCTCAGATCCTCTAGCAATAATTCTTTTTTTTACTTCTTCCATAGAAGGAGCCAAAATAAAAATTAAAATAGTTTCTGGTAATTTTTCTTTTACGATTTTAGCTCCTTGTACTTCTATCTCTAAAATAACATCTTTACCACTACTTAATATTTGTTCAATTTCAAATTTAGGTGTTCCATAATAATTATTATGAACTAAGGCATATTCTAAAAAATCATCATTTTTTATTTTTTCTTCAAATTGTTCTTTACTTATAAAATGATAAGTTTCATCTTTAATATCATCTTTTCTAATGTTTCTTGATGTGTATGAAGTTGAAAGAACTAGATTGGAATTTCTTTTTAAAAGTTCTTTAATAACTGTACCTTTACCAGCACAAGTTGTTCCGGATATAATAATTAGTGAACCTCGTTTTTTAGTTTGAATCATATCCATTTAAAATCACTCCTCTTTTTTATTAATCATTATACTTTTGTTTAATTCTTTTTTCAAGTATTTTATATAACTATTTACAGTTTTTCAGATAAAGTCAAAAGGTTTTCAATTTTATGTATATAGTTTAATTATTAAAACACATAAGCTTTTAAACTTATGTGTTTATTTTAATTAGATTTTTTCAATGGATAAGCCGACCATTAAATAATTCAATTCACAATCTAATTTTAAGTCATTATTTTTAATTAATTGAGTAGCTAAGGTTTCATTTTTGATATAATCTAAATAATTATTAATAGAAACTTCAATTTCTTTTGGTCCGTTATAATATATTTTAATTCTGTCAATGATATTTAAATCAGCTTCTTTTCTTAAAGATTGAACTTTTCTTATAAGTTCACGTGCTAAGCCTTCCAAAATTAACTCATCGGTTAATTCGGTATTTAAAATAACAAAGGTGTTGGTGTTGCTTGAAGAACAGAATCCATCTTTAACTTTAATATTAATTTCAACCATATTAGGTGTTATATCTAATTTTTCACCTAAGAATTCGATCGTTAAATTTCCTTCCTTTATTTGTTCTATTTGTTTATTACTTAAATTAGATAATACAGTTTGAAATTCCTTTATTTTAGAACCAAACATTTTTCCAACTTCTCTAAAATTAGGTTTAATTGTATAATCCATATATTTATCCATATCATCAGTAAATAATATATTTTTTATGTTTAATTCTTCTTTTATAATTGAAATTAAATCACCAATAATGTCTTTAGAATGTTTATTTAAAATCAATTCGCTAAGTGGTTGACGTACTTTTATTTTTGCTTCTTCACGTGCAAATCTTCCTAAACTACATACATCACGAATTAAATCCATGCGTTCTTCAATTTCTTCATTGATTAAACTTTCATCGTATTTTGGGAAATCGGCTAAATGAACAGAAGTTCCATCTGTTAAATTCATATATATTTCTTCTGAGATATAAGGCGCAATAGGTGCGATTAATTTAACTAAAGTAAGTAATGTTTCATAAGTTGTCAAATATACAGCTTTTTTATCTAAAGTAAGTTCACTTTCCCAGAAACGGCGACGATTACTTCTAATGTACCAATTTGATAAATCGTCATTTAAAAAATCAGTAATTATATGAACAACTTTATTTAAATCATATTTTTCATAACTATTAGTAACATCTCTTATCGTTTTGTTTAATTTTGACAATAGCCATTTATCAGTAATATCTCTATCCTTATATTCTACATTATATTCTCTTGGATCAATGTTATCAGCATTCGCATACATTTGAAAGAAAGAATAAGTATTTTTTAAAGTACTAATAAATTTTGAATAAATCTCTTTTAAGCCTTCTAAATCAAATTTAAGTGGTGTCCAAACTGGAGATGCATAAAGCATATACCATCTAACTGTATCGGCACCATACTCGGTCATAATGCTGATTGGTTCAATAATATTACCAACTGACTTAGACATCTTTTTACCTTGAGCATCTAACATCATATCGTTAACAACAACGTTTTTAAAACTTGATTTACCACTAATTAAAGTTGATAAAACTAAAAGAACATAGAACCAACCACGAGTTTGATCAACACCTTCAGCAATAAAATCGGCTGGAAATTGATTTTCAAATAATTCTTTATTTTCAAATGGATAATGAAATTGGGCATATGGCATACTACCGGAATCAAACCATACATCCATAACATCAAGAACTCTCGACATTTTTTTACCACACTTTGAACAAGTAATATGGATATCATCAACATAAGGTCTATGAAGTTCAAGATTATCTATATCGATATTTTCTAATGCTCTCTTTTTTAATTCAGCACGTGAACCAATTGTTTCAAAATTTCCACATTCGCAAGTCCAAATTGGTAATGGACAACCCCAATAACGATTACGAGAAATTCCCCAATCTACCATATTTTCAAGCCAATTGTTAAATCTTTTTTCGCCAACATAAGATGGATACCAATTAATTTTACTATTCTCTTCAATAATTTTGTCTTTACAAGCAGTATTGCAAACATACCAAGCTGGTTTAGCATAATAAATAAGTGGCTGTTTACATCTCCAACAATGTGGATAGTCATGAACGATTTTTAATTTTTTAAATAATTTATCTTCTTCTTTTAAATATTTAATAATATCGATTTCAAGTTCTGGATCAGTAACAAGTCTACCTTGCCATGGTCCCTCTGTATAGCAACCATTCTTATCAACGGGATTAATAAAACTAATTCCATTAGCACTGGCCACACGATTATCATCAACACCATAAGCAGGCGCAATATGGACAATACCTGTACCATCACTATCAGTTACATAATCATCGGCTAAAATATAAAAAGCTTTACCTTCAACTTTTACAAATGGCATCAATTGTTCGTATTTAAGACCGACCAATTCACTACCTTTATATGTTTTTAATATTTTGTAATCTTCGCCTAAAACTTTATTAGCAAGTGATGAGCAGATAATAAAATGGTAGCCTTTTGATAAAACTTTAATGTATTCTAAATTAGGATTGACGCAAAGAGCCACATTAGCCATTAAAGTCCATGGTGTTGTTGTCCAAACAAGTACGTAAGTGTCTTCATCTACTAATTTAAATGGTACATAAACGGTATTAACAGATACTTCTTTGTAACCTTGGGCAACTTCAAAGGAAGAAAGTTCTGTTCCACATCTTGGACAAAAAGGTAAAACTTTATTTCCATGATAAATTAAACCTTTTTTATTTAGTTCATTAACTATCCACCATTCAGTTTCAATATATTCATTATCACAAGTAACATAAGGATGTTCACAATCAATAAATTGTCCCATCATATCCGTAACTTTTTTTACTTCGTCGATATTAGTTGCTGTTTCACGTTTACATTCTTGGCAAAAATTTTCAACACCAAGATTTTCAATATCACTTTTAGATTTAAAACCTAATTTTTTTTCAACGTTTACTTCAATTGGTAAACCATGTGTATCAAGGCCAATTTTTCTTAATACTTTGTATCCTTGCATCGTTTTATATTTACAAAAAGAATCTTTTATTGTTTTAGCAAATACATGATGAATACCAGGTTTAGCATTAGCGTAAATTGGACCATCGTAAAAAACAAAATCTTTACAGTCTTTTCTATTATCAATTGTCTGTTTCAAAATGTCTTCCTTTTTCCATTTTTTTAAAATTTCTTGTTCAATTTCATTTATTTTTCCTTTTTTTAATTCTTTAAATTTCATAATTTTTCCTCCTAACCAATTATTACGAATGTATAATATATAGCAAATACAATTAACATACTAATTCCTTCAAATTTATTAATTTTATGATCTTTAATTGAAAATAAAAATAGTAAAAAGGCTGATAATAATAGTACAAACAAATCATAATTATTAAAACCAATAGCTGGAATACCTCCAAATAAGGCAACTGGTACTCCTAAAACCATACCTATATTAAAAATATTACTGCCAACGATATTTCCAACTAATATTTCTTGCTCGCCTTTTTTTATAGATACGATTGAAGTTACTAATTCAGGTAAAGATGTACCAAATGCCACAATTGTAAGTGCGATCATTTTTTGACTAATTCCTAAATCAGAAGCGATGCGACTAGCACTTTCTACCACAAAATTGCTTCCTATGATAATACAAAATATACCTAAAACAGTAAATAGAATCGATTTAGTCATTCCATATTGAATATAATCGTCGGCATCATTATCTTTTTTATTTCTAACAATCGATATTAAATAATAAATAAAAATAGTAAAGAAAAGTAAAATAATAAATCCATCATTACGACTAATTTCGTTTCTAATACCACTATTAAATAGATCATCTTTTATTAAGAAAAATAGTAATGTACTTATTAAAATAACGATAGGTATTTCTTTTTTTATAGTATTATTTTTAATTAAAACTGGTTTTATTAATGAGCATATTCCTATAATTAATAAAATATTTAAGATATTACTACCTATAACATTTCCTAAAACCATATCGGAATTATGGGAAATAATAGATTTAACTGATACAGCAAATTCGGGTGCACTAGTTCCAAAAGCAACTATGGTAAGACCAATTAGCATTTTAGAAATTTTAAAGTTTTGAGCTAATGAGGAAGCACCATCAACAAAAATATCAGCACCTTTGATTAGAATAATAAAGCTAACGACTAATATTATAACTTGTAATAACATATAAACCTCCTTTTTAGGTAAAAAATCAAAAATATAACTTAAGCTGATTATTTATAATCATTATTATCTACTTGCTAGAGTAGATTTAGCAGAAATCTAGTACAACTATTATTAATATTTTAAAAAATAATTTCTAATATATAAAAAACTCTTAAATTTAAGGACGAGCTAAAGCACGCGGTACCACCTTAATTCAAGAGTCTGCACTTAAAACTATAACGCGTTACCGTTTTTTTCTACTTATTTCAAAAAAACACATCAAGAGTGATCTATATATTACTTTCATATTAATTTGCACCAACCATTAATTCTCTAAAATCAAGTAATATACCGTCTCTATCATTTGTTTTACATTTCTATTTTGTCTAAATCTTTAACAATTTCTAATTGTTCTTCAATAATATCTTTTACTTTCTTTTTAAATACACGTATATTTCTAGCTAACATATTAGCATCTAATTCTATTTTTTCTGCCTTTAGTAATGCTTCGTTTACAATTCTATTGGCATTTTTCTTAGCATCATCTATTATTGTTTCGCTTTCTTTATGAGCTGTTAATCGCATTTGATCAGAAGTTTTTTGAGCCATCATAATAGCTTTATTAAAAGTAGATTCCATTCTTTCATATCGTTCAAGTTTTTGTTTTAATTGCATATTTTCTTCTTCTAACTTTGATAATTTAAGCAGTTTTTCTTCTTGTAATTTTATTTTAGCTTCTTTATTTTTATTATCTTCAGTCATCAATTCTACTTTTTTTATAACTTGATCTAAAAAATTTTTTACCTCTTCTGAGTCATATCCACGCACTGGACGATTATTTTTTTCCATAAGCTCACCTCATAAAAGCTATATTTAGTTATTTTATCATATTTTTTTTAAATGTCAATATTTTACCATTCAGTATTTATATCATTATTATCGTAAATATCCTTACCTTCACGCTCGTCTGTAATTTTTCCTTGAATATCTACGTTATTGGGAGTACATAGAAAAATACCTCCACCAATTTTTTGCAAATCACCACCAATCGCATAAATTGTGCCACTTAAAAAGTCGACAATTCTTTTAGCTTGATCGGAAGTAACTCTTTTCAAATTTACTACAACCGTATTACGTGCCTTTAAATAATCGGCAATTTGCTGTGATTCAGAATAAGCACGAGGTTCTAATAAAATCATTTTATTTTTCCCTTCATTTTCTTTTAAAGCTTCATCTGCCTTTAGTACATAATAACTATTCGTATTATCATTACTATTATTATTATCAAATACATCTTGATCATCTGATGATAACCATTTTTTTATAAATCCCACGTTTGTTCCTCCTCTATTCTTCATACATTTACTATAAATAATTTTACCACATAAAAATAAATAAATAAATATTTTTTTGTGACTATTTGAAAATTTTT
>CANQIS010000033.1 GCA_947624115.1 uncultured Bacilli bacterium | reverse complement strand
ATTATATAATAAATTATATCAAAATAAAAGGTCCCCAAAGGGGACGGATAACAAAACTTGTTTTGTTATTTTTTTATATTACCGAATAATATAATTAATATATATAAAAATATAATTAATAGCATATAAAAAATTACTAAAAAAGTAACTAAAAATATTTACAAATAAAGAAATAAAATATATAATAAAAACATAGAAAAAGTAAATAATAATAGTTAAGATAAATATATATCAAAGCATATTGACAATATATTTCTTTTATGTTACATTTTATATATAAAAATTGGAGGTAGTATTAAAAATGAAAAAAGATTTCAAAACAAAAAATAAAGGATTTACGTTAATAGAATTGTTAGCAGTAATAGTGATCTTAGCTGTAATTGCATTAATAGCCGTACCACAGATATTAAATATATTAAGTAGTGCAAGAAAAAGTGCAGCTGAGAGTTCAACGCTTTCAATAGCAAAATCAGCCGATAAATATGTACAAGATTTTATGATGAAAAATTATGGAGGCTTTCCAGAAGAAACAGTAACATTTGAATGTAGTAAAGAAGGATGTAAATTACAAACAGAATTAACAGATTATAATATAACAAAATTAGAACAATTAGGATTTCAAGGAGCAAAACCAACAGGAGGAACAGTAACAATAACAGAAGGCGGAAATAAAGTAACAGCAAGTAATTTAGAAATAAATGGATATTATTGTAATTATGATGGAGAAAAAAGTTGGTGTGAAACAGAATATATAAAGCCAAAATATAGAGTAATATTAAAAGAAGATTTTGAAGAGCAAGGGATAATAGGAGGCTATGAAGGAGTATTAGCAATAGTCTATTTAGATCCAACCGATTTAACAAAAAAATGTAATGAAGATAATTTAGAACCAATTACAGCAGCAGGACCAAATACAGGCTGTATGAAATGGTATGCGTATAAAGATGATGGAACAAATTATACTATGATAGCGGATCATAATATAACGACTCAAGTAGCATGGAATTCAAGTAGTGAAAATTTTAAAGGCCCAATTACAGCATTAGAAGCATTAAGAGAAGCAACAACAGAAACAGCAAGTTGGGATAGTAAATTAGTAGCACCAGGAACATATACAGCAAGTTGGACATATGATCGTCAACAACATTCATATACAATAGATTATGTGGACTATGGAAATAAAGCAAGATTAATAAGTGCCGAAGAAGTAGCAGAAATAACTGGAGCAAATATAGAAATAGATTGGACATTGCAAAATGGGGATTGGTTCTTTTTAGATGGTACAGGAAAAAACTGGCATACAAAAGTAGCAAGTTCAAGTAAAAAGAGTAAATATGCCTGGTTGTTTGACAATACATATGATTGTACAAAAAGTGGTTGTAATGTAGAACAAAATGTAGTAAATCAAGGTTATTGGACATCTTCACCGGATGCTAGTGACTCTGCTAACGCGTGGAATGTTAACAATGATGGCTTCTTGGACGACTATCAGGTCTACGCTTCTCGCACTTATGGTGTGCGCCCAGTTATAACTGTAAATAAATCTGACCTTCTTCAATAGAAGGACATATAAAAAATAAAGGAGAAAAAGACAAAGAAATGAAAAAAAATAGCGTTAGCTACTAAGTCTACGTGAAAATAATGAAAATTATTTTCGTGTAAACAACTAAAATACTAACAAGCGTGTGCCGAAAATTTTTTGATTTAGTTATTATATATTAGAAAAAAGATAAAAATTTCTTTAATGTGAGATTTTTATCTTTTTTATTAATTTATTTTTTTAAATTTTTTTATTATTTTGTTTGTATCAAATAAGTATTTAATTATTCCTAGTTTTATTGCTAGAATTGTGTAAATGATAATGCCTATAATTGAATATATTATTGTTTGAATTAATGATGGAATTTTGGTTGTGTAATTTAATGGGTAGATAAATGTTAATAGGAATAATATTAATAACATTATTAGTGATGCAGTTGTAATTTTTATAATAGTTATGTATGTTTGTTTATAGTTTACTTTTAATTTTTTATGGATATAAATCATTAGGAAAATAATTGGTATTAGTTGTGTTATTAGGGTAGCGACTGATGCTCCTTGATAGGCTATATGCCATTTATTTAATAAATGCATCATTGGTATATTTAGAATTGCGTTTCCTAAAAAACTTATAAATAGTGTTAATATTGTTATTTTTGTATTATTAGTTGTTTGGGTAATATTTAGTAGTATTGAGAATAGTGAGAAGGTAATTGCTTGAAAAATAAATAGTTGAAATACTTCTATGCTAAGAGGATCGTAACTATAGAATACTATCCAAACAGGTCTTGCTAGAAAGCATAGTCCTATGGTCATAGGAATGGTTATAAAAAGTAATAGTTGAATTGCTTGATTAACTTTTTTGTCAATTTCTTTTGTTTTTTTTAGTACGTAGTCGCTAGCAAGTGATGGTATTAGACTGGCTGTAATTCCCATGGATATAGAAATAATAATCATGCTTAGTTTATTTCCCCAAGTAGCAATGGTTGCAAATGTTAGGTCGGCAACATTTTGTTCATATCCTAAACTTGTTAGTGTTCTTGTAATTGTTACTGTATCTACTAAATTGTAGGCTGATTTTAGTAAATCTATAATAATAAATGGTAGGGCGTAAAAAATTATTTGTTTAATTAGATATTTAGTAGTAAATTTTTTTTCTTCTTTTTTTATTGTTGTATTTTGTTTAAATAGGCTTTTGTTTTTTTTCATTTTAATAATGAGGTATAAATAGGCAAGGAATGCACCGATAGTTGCTGCAAAGACGGATATTCCGATGGCTGTTTTTTCGCTTGTTCCCATTATTTTTAGGCTGACAAAGCAACCAATTAGGATAACTAAAACTCTAGCAATTTGTTCTATAATATTTGATATACTGGTAGGTGCCATGTATTTATGTCCTTGGATATATCCTTTAGTTACGCTTAAGATTGGAACAATTAAAAGAGCGGTTGAAATAATTCTTATGACTAATGTTACATCGGCTGGGGAGTTGCTACTGGTATTATTTCCTAAAATAAAGTTAGCAATGTTTGGTGCGAAAATCATTAATATAATAAAGAAAAATATACCTAGAATGATAATGATTTTTTTTCCTAAATCGTATACTTTTTCTTTAGTATGATGGTATTCTAGGCTATTGTATTCGCTTACTAGTTTACTCATTGCGATAGGTATACCGCTAGTTGAAAGGCTTAAAAAAACAGTATAGATTGAGTATGCAAAACTGTATAAAGCAGCACCAGTTGATGTTATCATTGCATAGAATGGTATTACATATAATAAACCTATTATTTTGCAAATTATAATACCAAAGGTTGCTATAAATGATCCCTCAAAAAAACTATTTTTTTTCATTTTATCACTTTCTTTCATATATAGATTATAGCATAAAATTAGTAATTTTAATATGATTTAGTAATGGTATATTTAAACTAAATTAATATTATTTGAAAAAATATTAATATTTATTGATATACAAACGTTTGTTTGATATAATTGTTTTTGGAATATTTAATATGGGTGTCGTCCTCCAATTTTAATGAAGGAGGTTTGATATTGATGAAAAAAAGAGTTTATATACTTAAACTTTTAAGATACATTTGTATCATTTTATCGCTTCTTACCTTATTGGTATTAGTTATAAAAAAATAGACACTCATCTGCTTAGATAGAGTGTCATCACTATTTATATAGAGGAGGCATTCAATTGCGATATTAAATGTTCCTCTTTTTTATTATATGCAAGGTCACTTGCTATATTCATAATATCATATTTTTAAATTATGTCAATAGTTTTAAAAAAATATATTATATATATTTATAGATATAAATAATAGTGTGAAAAATTTTTGAAAATGATAGTGAAATAAGAAATAATAATTAGTGAAAATGATAGATATATTTAATGGCAAAAAAATAATCAAATAATTAGTGAAAATGATAGTAAATTAGTTTAAAATATCTCTTTGTATTCAAAGGGGGTATTTTATGTTAAATGAATACGAACAAAAGAAACATGATACTATTTCAAAACTTGTATCAAAAGAAATAACCACAAAGGAGGCAATGAATCTATTAAATCTACAAGAATGCCAAATTTACAGACTAAAGAAAATTTTTAAGGAGTATGATAAGAATGGATTTATTCATAGAAATCGTGGTAAAGCTAATCCAAATAAAAAAGATGAAAATTTAATCAATGAATTAGAAGATTTATATTTGAGTCAGTTCTATGATTATAACTTTGAACACTTTTATGAAGATGCGGTTTATGGTAAGTATGACATATCTTATGATGTAATGTTAAAAGTATTTACTAAAGATGATATTATTTCTCCACTTGCTCATAAGAAAACAATAAGAGAATATCGAGAAAAAATGAATACTGTTATTAAAAATAATAGTATTAATGACGTAGTAAAAGATGAAAAAATTGAACTTTATAAATCGAGAATTATTGAAGTAGAGAAAGCACATACTAGAAGGTCTAGTAATCTTTATGTATTTGGTCAAGAAATTCAAATGGATGCTTGTGAAAAATATTGGTTTGGGAAAATTGTATCTTACTTGCATCTTGCAGTAGATAAATCAACTAAAAAGGTTTTATTTGGATGGTTTGAATTTGAAGAAATAACAAGAGGTTACTTTGTACTATTATTTCATATTGTAATCAACTATGGAATACCAGTAAAAATCAAAGCAGATAATCGAAGTACTTTTACCGCTAATAATGCAAAAAATAAAGAAAAGGCTTTAACACAATTTGGCAAAGTCTGTGAAGAATTAGGAATTGTTTTGCATACTACAAGTGTATCTACTGCTAAGGCAAATGTCGAGAGGGAAAATGAAACCTTTAAAAACAGATTAATTGCTGAATTACGACGCGAAAATATTACAACAATTGATGAAGCGAATAATTATTTAAACAACGTTTTCATTCCTAAAATGAATAAGAAATTCTCTTATGCAATAGATGAAAAAACATCTTTAATGAGAGAAAATACTTATACAGAGGAAGAACTGAAATTGATTATATCAGAAAGAAAGAAAAAAGTGATTGATAACGCTTCAGCGATAAGTTACAACTATAAATATTATATACCTATCCATCCAGAAACTGGACAAGTAGTTAATTTTATGAAGGGTACAGAATGTATCTTAATAATCAACTATGATGGTGAATACTGGGCAAAGATTGAAAATAATTATTATCAAATGATGGAACTTCAGAATCGTGATTCTGTTATGGTAAAAGAATCAGAAGTTAAAGATATAAAAAAAGAACATCACAAGTATATTCCTCCAAAATCTCATCCTTGGAGAAAAAATATGATGCTCAAACATTAATTCATGAGGGCTCTGCCCTCAAACTCCCGAGGTTTAACGCTTCGGGCTTTCAAAAAAGAAATATATCTTTTTTGCTTAGCCATTACTTAAGTGCTCAGGTCGCTCCTCAGCGTTGCCTTATCCCCTCAAGTAATGTTTACTATTATACTTACTATTGATAACATGTCAATATTTTTGCCACTATCATTTTTACTAATTATTAGCCATTTTATTTAAAAATGCCACTATCATTTTCACTAATTATTACTTAACAAAATTACTATCATTTTTACTAATTATTCACAATATATATTTATAGATATAAATAATAGTTTGACAAGTTTGAATTAATATGTTATTATAACGCAAAAAAAAGGGGGAATTTTTATGATTACTTCAAAAGAGTTACAATATGTTGATTCATGGGCTAATCGTACACCTATGCCTGGGGTTGAATATAGTATGAAAGTCTTGAATGAAATTAAAGATTGTTATGATAGTTTTAAATTAAAGTATTATAATAAAGAATATAATATGATTTTTAGTAATGGCGAAGAAATTAGGTTTGAAATTTTATCAAAAAATTTATGTCATATGTTAGGAATTGATTTTAATAATATTAAAGGTGAATATTTTGATAATTATCGAAAAAAAGTTTTAAATGTTGAAGGTAATGATTTTTCTAGTTTTGATTTATTAGAGATTTTATTAGAAAATGCACAAAAAGTGGCAGAATATGATAATTCTAATAATATTGAGAAAGCAATAAATTATTATAAGTCTGGTATAAAATGTGAAATTTTTAAAAAATTGAGTGATTTTGAAAGATTTAATTTTGCTGCTATAAATTATGATCCTAAAGATGATAAATATGATTATGATAAACAAAAATTATTTTTTATACCAAGTAATGAAGCAGTTTGTCCATATTTTATGATGGGAATTAAACAAATTGAAGAAAATAATTATATAGTTAATACTTTGCTTGCTCCTGAACAACCTAAAAAATTTTTTGATAATCAAGAAGTTATAATTCCAACTCAAATTTTAATTTCAGATAATGCTAATTTAAGAAAAGTTCAAGCAACATCTGAGGAGAAAATTAATTTATTGACGATGTATAAAAATATTATTAATGCATATAATATTTCGAATAGATTAAATATTTTGGGTGATTATGAGTCAATGTTAAATACTTTAGCAAATGCTGAATATCAAAAGCGTAAAATAAAATAAATTTGTAAAAAAATTATTTTAAATGTATAAAATAATTTTTTTTGTGCAATATTAAATAGGTGAAAAAAATGAAGAAGACAATTTTATTGCTTGGAATAATATTTAGTTTATATGTTTTTATTGGCTATAAATTTAGTGAAATAGATATACCAGATGAGGCTTTGCGTATTAGAATACTGGCTAATAGTAATTCTGAATATGATCAAACTGTTAAAAATGAATTACGTCAAAATATTCAAAGTTATGTTTATGATTTGCTTAAGAGTACTACTTCAATTAAGGAAGCAAGAAAAATAATAACTTCTAAATTAGATGAAATATCTAGTAGAACTGATAATTTTTTGAAATTGAAAAATTATAATCTACCATATAAAGTGAATTTTGGTTATAATTTTTTTCCTAAAAAAGTTTATCGTGGTGTAACTTATGATGAAGGTTATTATGAATCTTTATTAATTACTTTAGGTGATGGATTAGGTGATAATTGGTGGTGTGTATTATTTCCTCCTCTTTGTTTATTAGAAGCTGAAGAATCGACTGAGTTTGAGTATACAACATTAGTAGGCGAGTTACTTGATAAATATATTTATTAGTATGTATAAAATAATCTCTTATAAATATAATTTTATAGGAGGTTTTTTTATGTCATTTTTAATTGTTTTAGTAATTGCTGTTAGTCTTAGTATGGATGCATTTTCTCTTTCTTTAGCATATGGGACGTTAGATTTATCGAAAAGTAATATTAATAAATTATCGATAATTGTTGGTATTTATCATTTTTTTATGCCTTTGATAGGTTTATTTATTGGTAATGCGATATTGCAATTTTTTCCAATTAAACCGAATACAATTGTTACTATTGTGTTAGTATTTATTGGTATACAGATGGTTATTGAAACTTTTAAAAATGAAGATAATTTAAAGATGATGTCTTTTGCAGAATTACTTTTATTTGGTTTAGCGGTCAGTATAGATAGTTTTTCAGTTGGAATTGGATTGAATGCGATAAATGATAATTTTTTGTTATGTTCTTTTACTTTTTCTATATGTAGTTTTATATTTACTTATTTAGGTTTATTGTTAGGTAAGAAAATCAGTAGTTTAATTGGTAAAGCATCGACTTTAGTAGGTGGGATTGTTTTAATTATAATAGGGTTAGTTTATATATAGTTGTATATTATAAGAATGGATTTTTAATTTGTGTAAACATATTATAATTATTATGGAAATTATTACATTTATATTGTTTTTATTGTATTTTGTGATATAATTAATTGGTGTCATTAATTACTTTTTTTGTGGTTGGCACATTTTTATGTTAATAACATTTTATATAGTAGTATAACTAATTTATAATTAGTTGATGGAGGTTTTATGAAGCAGATAGTGATTCAAGGTGGACATAAGTTATCTGGAACGATTGAAATAAGTGGCGCTAAAAATAGTGCGGTTGCTTTAGTTCCAGCAGCTTTGTTATCTGATGATATTGTAACAATAGATAATATACCTAATATTTCTGATATTGATGCTTTAAATGAAATATTGGAATATTTAGGGGCTGAAGTAGTTTTAAAAAATAAAACAATGGTAATTAATTCTAAAAATATTGTCAATAAGGAAATTCCAGAAGCTATTTCTAGTAAGTTAAGGGCTTCATATTATTTTATGTCTGCTTTACTTGGAAAATATAAAAAGGTTGAAATGTATTTTCCTGGAGGATGTTCGATTGGAGCACGACCTATTGATCAAACTTTGAAAGCATTTAAGGCACTTGGAGCAACGGTTGTTGAAGATGGTAAAAAGTATACAATTTATGCTAAAGAATTAGTTGGAAATACTATTTATTTGGATATGCCAAGTGTTGGTGCTACCATTAATACAATTTTAGCGGCTGTTAGAGCAACTGGTGTTACGATAATTCGTAATGCTGCTAAGGAGCCGGAAATTGTAAATGTGGCTACTTTTTTGAACAATATGGGGGCTCAAATAAGTGGAGCAGGGACTAGTAAGATTAGAATTATCGGGGTTGATAGCTTAGGTAAAGGTTTTACAGAGGTTATACCTGATAGAATTGAAGCAGGTACTTATATAATTGCTGGGGCATTAATGGGTGATAATTTAAAAATAGATAATATAATTCCTGAACATGTTGAATCATTAATATATAAGTTGAATGAGATAGGTGTCAATTATAGGCTTTACGATAATAGTATTGTTTTGTCTAGTACTGATAATTTAAAACCAACGCGTGTTAAAACATTAGGCTATCCTGGATTTCCTACGGATTTGCAACAACCTTTGACGGTATTACTTGCAAAGTGTAATGGCGTTTCTGTTTTAGAAGAAACTATATATGAAAATAGGTTTAAAAATATTGATTATTTGAATAAAATGGGTTGTAATATTAGTTTAATTAATAATCAAAAAATTAAAATTTTTGGACCATCTGTTTTAGTTGGAACTGATGTTGTAGCAACTGATTTAAGAGCAGGTGCTTGTATGGTACTGGCTGGTCTTGTTGCTAGTGGTGAAACGCGGATTACAGAGGTTGATCATATTTTAAGAGGTTATGAGAATATAATTGATAAGTTGACTAGTGTTGGTGCTAAAATAAGTTTGTTAGATGAATAAGGTTTTTGAATAAATAAGATTATCATTAATATAATTATGGTAGGGTGATATCTTATGAAATTTAAAATTGCCTTATTTTTTTCTATTATTATTTTAGTTGTTTTTGTAATTTATTTATCTACTTTAGATAAAGATATTTCTTATGTTGCACTTGGTGATTATTTAACGGTCGGAGTTAATTCTGATGGTGAAGATTATGGCTATTCAGATTATATTTATGAATATTTAAATGAAAAAAATGTGGTTGGGGAATATATTAATGATTTTGCTGATAGTACTTATCATACAACAGATTTAATTCGTGATATTGAAGATAATAAAGAAATGTTAATTGGTACACGTGAGCGAACGATAAAAAATTTATTAATAAAAGCGGATTTACTTACTGTTTCAATTGGTATGAATGATGTATTAACTATTTTATCAAGTGAAAGAGGAAATAGTGTTTATGATTATCTAGATACGATTATAGATGATATTGATAAATTATTTGAATTGTTAAGACAGTATTGTAAAGAGGATATTATAATTATAGGTTATTATAATCCTTATTCTGGTAATAAAAAGTATGATAGTGCTTTTTCGTATATGAATACTAAAGTTAATTATTTAACACAAAAGTATAATATGAAGTATGTTGATATTTATGATTTATATAATAATAATTTAGATTTGTTACCAATTATAAATGATATTCATCCATCATTAGATGGTTATCGTTCAATTTTTAATTTAGTTAAACCTATATTGGATAAGACTATATTAAAATAACTACAGATTTTCTGTAGTTATTTTTCATCAAATACTAATAAATTTTTTATATCTTTTTCTGATAATTTAGAAATTAAGTTTTCATCACGTTTATCACTTTCAATTAAAGAATCACTTAATAGTTTCTTTTTATTTTGTAATTCAATAATTCTTTCTTCAATTGTGCCATTGCAAATTAGTTTTATAACTTCGACATTTTTGGTTTGTCCTATTCGGTGGGCACGATCGGTTGCTTGGTTTTCAACTTGTGGATTCCACCATAAATCTAGGTGAATAACTGTATCGGCACTTGTTAAGTTTAAGCCAGTACCACCGGCTTTTAACATAATTAAGAAAACATTAGTATCGTCTTTATTAAATTTTTCGACTAATTCCATTCTTTTTTTACTAGTTACACTTCCGTCAATGGTGTATGAAGTAATGTTTTCTTGATCAAATTTTTCTTTGACAATGTTAAGCGCTGTTTTAAAACTTGTAAATAAAAGTATTTTATGTCCGTTTTCAATAATTCTTTTTGTTAAAGTAATGAGTTCATCAATTTTAACACTACCACCATCATAATTTTCAAAAATAATTTTAGGGTCAATACAAATTTGTCTTAATTTGGTTAATAATTGTAGTATTTTAAATCTTGCTTTTAAGAAGCCTTCAGTTTGAATAATTTCTTCCATTTCTTTTTGAGTTTTCTTTAATTGGGCAACGTATAATTTTTTTTGTTCAGGATACATATCAAAGTAGATGTTGTTTTCAATTTTTTCTGGTAAGTCTTTAGCAACATCTTTTTTCTTTCTTCTTAGGATAAAAGGTGATATTTGTAGATTTAGTCGTTCTAAAACATTAATTTTATCGTCATTAAAGTCTTTTATATTGTAGTTGGATTGAAATTTAGTTAGGTTTGTTAAGAAACCAGGCATCATATAATCAAAGATACTCCATAATTCAATAACAGAATTTTCAATTGGTGTACCGGTTAGGGCAATTTTGCATTTAGCGTTTATAGTTTTTACAGTCTTTGTTATACCTGCTTGAGGATTTTTGATATTTTGAGCTTCATCAATAACCATAATCTCAAAGTTTAATTGTTCATAAATTTCTTTATCTTGTCTTAATAATCCATAGGTGGTAATTACGATGTTGCTTTTTAAATTGTTTAAAATTTCTTGTCTTTTATTTTTTACTTCGGCAATAACTGTATAGTTTAATTCGCTACCATATTTATCAAATTCTTTTTTCCAATTGTATATTAATGAAGTAGGTGAAACAATTAAAATTCTGATATTTTCTTTTTCTTTTAGTATAGCTTTTATAAAACAGATTGTTTGAATAGATTTTCCTAAACCCATTTCATCGGCTAAAATACCACCTAAATCGCATTTATAGACATTATATAACCATTTAACACCGGTTAATTGGTAGTCTCTTAGAATTTTTTTATCTTGTGTTGATATGTATGGATTAGTATTTTTAAATTTTTTGAAGTTTTCAATAAATTTATCAAATAAATTATCAGTTTTGATGATACTATATTTATTATCTTTAAGACTATCTAAGTAAATAGCTCGATATTTAGGAATTTTTCCACCATCTTTAATGTCATGGTAGGTAAAATCTAAGTCTTCCATTAAATTTTGTAATTCTTTTAATTGTTCGTTTTCGTCTAAGTTTAAAATATTACCATTTTTTAATTTGTAATATCGTTTTTTTTCTTTTAAATTGTTAAAAATATTATCTAGTTCATTTGGATTAATATTACCAATATCGAATTTATAATTCATAATATTGTCTTGGCCAATTGAAAATTGTGATTCAATTCGATTTTTTTTAATAATGTTTGTATCATCAAGTTTTTTAGTAGTATATATTTCATATTTTTTATTTAGTTCTATTAAATCATTTTCTAAAAAGTTACCTATTTTGTTGATATCTTCTATGAATATAAGGTTATTATCTATTTCAAAATTATATTTTAGTAAATCATTTATAATATTTTGTTCAAAGGTTCTATTTCTAATAATATTAGCATTATCAAAATAGTTTATTTCTTTATCGTTATATTTAAATTTTATATTACATGTAATTTTATCATCTTTGAAATCAAAATATAATTTTGGTGTTGGTTCGATTATAGTTAATTTTTGTTTTAATTCTTCATTCATTTTAGCGTTTTCTTTGATCATTGGGTATATTTTTTCAGCAAATTGTGGTAATTTTTCTTCATTGAATTCGATGTCGATAACTTTATTAGTTGCAAATGCTTGGATAAAATCTAGATATTCATTTGTTAGTACATAAATTTCTTTGTTTTTTAATAAAATATGAGCAGTTATAAATTCATAATTTGTATTATTAAAATCAAATTCAAATTTGTAATTTTTTTTATTTTGAATTAAATTAGTGTTAAATGGAAATTCTTCTTTATAACTATTGAAAGTTCCATATCCTTCTATATTGTAACTTTTGTTTTTTAATAATTTCATGAATTTTATTTCTAGATTTTCTGGTAAATTTATTTCTCTTGAATAATAATAGTTATATGATTGATAAAAAAGGTTACTTAAAAATGATAAAATATTGTCGTCTTCTTCTGAAAAATATTGTTCTTGAGGATTATAGGTGAAGTTTTTACCAAAGTAAAGTTCTCCATTTCCTTCATTATAAACATCAAAGAAAGATTTTAGTTTAGAGCTTGCTGTATATAATTTATCTAAGCCAACTTTTATTTTTATATTTGTTTCTTGTCTATAATAGTTGCTGATACTTTCAATTGTTATTTCTAATTTTAATTGTTTTTTTACTTTTTCTTGTTTGTTAATAATATCATTAAAAATTAAATTTGATATATCTTGTTTAGTCTTTTTTTGATTAAAAAATTTATCTTGTTCTTTGATTAAACAAGCAGCAATATGTTTGCACTTATGTTCTTTATCAAATTCTGGGCATGAACAATAAATTGAAAAAACTTCTTTATTATTCATTGTGATATCAACATCATAAAAAATATTACTTCTTTGTGATTTTACTGAAAATTTATATATTTTATTTTGTTTATCTATATGAAGAATTTTATTTAAGTTTATATCATCTAAATTATAATTTTTTCCTTTTAAGTAATTTAATTTATTGACTATTTTAATAATTTGTTCTTGTACTTCCATGGTTATTCCTCCTAAAACTTTATTTATTATATCATTATATATAAAATTTTTACATATAATATATTAAAATTGTTGCATTTTTTTTATGAACTTGTTATAATATAGTGGCTAAAGGAATTTCTATAACTATTTAATGGTTATGGCGGAAGGAGAGTTAGAAATGAAAAATGGTAATTATATGGATACTAAAGTAACTTGTGCTTGTGGAAATACTTTTACAGTTAAATCAAATAAGCCAGAATTACATTTAGAAGTTTGTAATAAGTGTCATCCATTTTTTACAGGTGAACAAGGTAAAGCAGCAAAAACTGGAGCTGTTGATAAGTTTAATCGTAAATATGGAATTAAATAAACAGCCTAGGCTGTTTTTTTTCTAAAAGGTGGTTATAAGATATGAAAATATATAATAAAGAAAAATTAGTTTTAATAATTATTTCAGGGTTTGTATTGTTTAATATGACTGGTTGTTGGAATGAAAAAATTAATAATAATGTAGCAGATATCGAAAATGATATAAAAACTGATACAAAGATAAATGATGATTATGTAGATAATAGTTTATCTAATCAAGGTGATAGTATTATTCCATCAAATAATACTGATAATGTTGAAAATGAAGATAGTTCTGTTACTCAAAATGATGCATTAAGTAATGATGAGGTTATATTAAATTATTTTAATGATGTTACTGATGAAATTGATAAAATTATAAATTCGGATAATGTTATAAACGCTAAAAATAAATGTAAGGAATATTTTATTACTTTTGTTGATTTTATTTTTTATGATGGAAAAATTAAAGATATTACTTTTTCAGAATTAACTGATAAAACTAAATTAGAGGTTATTAAAATTGTTGAAAAATTGGATAATTTAATAATGAGTAAATTTCCTAATTATAAAGAAAATATAAGTGATACATCAAAGAATTTATATGATAAAGCAAGTGAATTATTACATAGTGGTAAGGATAAGTTAGAGGATTATATAATAGATAAAGTTGGTGAAGATAATTATCAATCGGCAATAGATAGTATTAATGAAATAAAGGAAAATGATAAAGAATTTATTGAGGATGCTAAAGAATTTGGTAGCAATGTTTTTCAAAAAGGAAAAGAAAAAGTAAAAGGTTGGTATGAAAATTTTAAGAATAGTTAGTTATTATTGTTTTATTTCTTTACTACTATGTCATTTTGAGCATAATAGTTTCTAGGCCAGTAATAAATAACTAAAAAATTTTCAAATATAAAAATTATTTGAAAATTTTTATTAAGTTATCTTAAATTTTTGATTTCATCAATAGTTAGGTTTGTTATTTTAGAGATTAATTCAATCTCTAAATTTTCTTCTAGCATCTTTTTAGCTATATCCTTTTTTTCTTGACCAATACCTTTAGAAATACCCTGAGAAATACCTTGTTTAATACCAGCTTCACGAGCTTTAATTTCTGCACCTTTAATTCTAGTTCGCATAATTTTCTCAGCTTCTTTTTCGGCATCATATAATCCTATCATTTTTTCATCTTCATTTAAGGCTAACAATTTAGATGTAACCTTTTTCATTACTTGATCATCTCCTGAAATTTTATCAGCAAATTCTTTAGTTTCAGCTCTTAATAATAAGCAGTATCTTTCAAATTTGCTTAAATTTACTATAGGTTTATTATAACACTTTTTGTATAAATAATCTAGATCAACATGATATTTTATAGGATTTTCTGGTAGAATAATATCTGATGTTTCTTCTTTAAATACAAATTTATATATTTCTTTATTTTGATTAAAGTAACTAAAATTATCAAAATTTATTTGAATTATATTTTTACTTTCAATATAATCTTCATTTTCATTATATAAACTTGCTGATATTTTTTCGATATAAGCATCATTTTTAGCAAATAATCCTTCATAATAAGATTTATTCATTTCAAGATTAATACAAGTTTTATCAATTTCAATAATAATATCACTACGCGATTTTTTATCATTTTTATTATTAATTAAAAATTCATTATTTTTAATAACAATATTTTTTAATTTATTTTTAGGAATACCAGTAACATAATGAATAATATCTTGTAAATATTCAGGATTATTTTTATCTAACATGATGGCTTTGAAGATACAATCATAAACACCTAACATTAATTTTTCATCTTTTACTTTTTCGATTCTATCACCTCCTTCTATAATAAATATATAAAAAATAATGATAAAATCCTTTTTTTTCTGAGAAATTTTTTTTAAAAATTTTAATTATTTGTATATACATAATAAAAAAATAAGACTTAAAATTAGTCATTTTAAATCTTATTTTTAATATTTTCGATTTCGTTAATAGTTAGGCCTGTATATTTAGTTATAATATTATAGTCTAAATTATCTTGTAGCATCTTTTTAGCTATATCGTTTTTATTTTGTTCAATACCTTTAGAAATACCCTGAGAGATACCTTGTTTAATACCAGCCTCACGAGCTTTAATTTCTGCACCTTTAATTCTAGTTCGCATAATTTTCTCAGCTTCTTTTTCAGCATCATATAATCCTATCATTTTTTCATCTTCATTTAAGGCTAGCAATTTAGATGTAACCTTTTTCATTACTTGATCATCTCCTGAAATTTTATCAGCAAATTCTTTAGTTTCTGCTCTTAATAATAAGCAGTATCTTTCAAATTTAC
>CANQIS010000032.1 GCA_947624115.1 uncultured Bacilli bacterium | reverse complement strand
AGAACATGCTCAAAAATCATAAACTAGCCAAATCACTATCAGATGCATCATTACAAGAGATAATAAGACAACTTATAATTCTTTTACAATTGAAGATTTAAAAAATTATAAATTTTATACTTAGTGATATATTTATTTTATAATTGATGATGACTTAGTATTGAATTTAAAATTTTTTGAAATAAATTTTAAAATATTTATATATAACTATAGTTAACAATATTTTTATTTTAAAAAATATTAAAATTTGTTATATTTATAATTATGTGTTATAATTATTTTGTGGTTATTTACTTTTTTTGGAGGTATTTATGAAAGGAAAAACTAAGATATTTTTTATTTATTGTACTATATTTTTATTACATTCTGAGAAGGTTTTTGCAGCTTGTTTAATTGGTCAGGATTTATTAGATGAAATTAAAGATGTTTTTCAGACTATTTGTTTTGTTGGCCTTTTATTGTGTATTATTTTAGGCATGCTTGATTTTTTTAGAGGTATTACTAGTGGAAAAGAAGGTGAATTAAAGGCTGTTGCAACTAAATTTAGTAAACGTTTAATCGCATTTGCTGTTTTATTGATTTTACCTGAACTTGTCGAATGGTTTTTAAATCTTGCTGGTTTGACTAATGATTGTGATATTTAAGGAGATGTTTATATGTTTGATTTTGGAATTGCATTAAGAAGTTTTTTAGCAACTATAAATATTGTTATTTGTTCTGCTATTTCTAAAATCTATAGTTTTATTTTGATTATTGCTAATATCAATTTTGTAGATCAAAATATTATAAAGGTAATTAATAATATTATTGGATTAATTTCTCTTTTTATGATTTTTAAAATGGCGTTGGTTATAATCAATTATATTATCAATCCTGATAATGTTACATCGATTTCAAATTTTGTTCAAAAAGTTATTATTTCTATAGTTTTACTTGCAACTATCTCTAGTTTGTTTGATTTCGCTTATAAGGTTCAAAGCATTATTCTTTCTCAAAACATTATTGGTAAAATAGTTTTATCTAGCTCACAATCTTTGGATGATTCTTCACAGGAAGCGAATAAAATTGGTGATGAGATTGCTTATTATATAGTTAGTAATTTTTTAGATTATAAACGTGATGGTGATTTAGCACCTGTTTTTGAATTTTGTCCTAATATATTTGTGGAACCAGATACTAATAGAAATGTTGCTGATTATGAAACATATTGTTGGTCTCCTGAATATAATGCAACACAACTTCCTTTATGTGCTTATTATTTATATTATCCTCAGACTAAATGGGAAGGTAACGCTATAAATTCAAGTGTTGATTCTTCATTAACAGAGATTTGCGTTAATGAAGATGCTTGTCCGTATCCTACAAATAGAGATGAGTATTATACTTGCAAATCTTATCAATATACTAGTACTGAAGCACGTAATTCTAAGTTTATTTATCCTATAGAAGAAAATTTTACAATTGATAATACCATGAGATGTGGAATAAGAGATGGTCTATATATATATGATTTAATTAATTACGGTAGAGATAATCATGATTATAAAGTAATTTTGTCTAAGGAAATTTTAAGTGCTAGTGATAATGATGATTTTTTCTATAATGGTAAAGAATATAAAATCATGAAAATGGATCAAGGTATTCCAGTACCGATTTCTGATGATGAACGTTCTGAAATTCAAAGTGTTCAAGATATTTTTGACAATAATTATTTTTTTAGTCTTGATAATTATAGTGATCATACTTGTTTATTTAATAATACGAGTGTTGAACGAGCTCATTCAGGTGGTGACTTTGTATTTGAATATCATTCTATATTGTCTATTTTATTTTCATTAGTTATGTTGATTTTTTTAATTTTTATTTGTATCGACGTTGCAATTCGTGCTTTTAAATTTATTGTTTTGCAAATTATTGCACCAATAGCTATTGTTTCAAATATGGATCCTAAAGGTTCATTAGTATTTAAAAATTGGTTAAAGACAACTGTTTCTGTTTATGTACAATTATTTGTTCATTTATTATTGTTTTTTATGTCTATTTTGTTGCTAAGGATAATTATGAATTCTCCAAATTTAAATTTGACTTTTATGGAGAAAGCATTTTTAATGGTTGGTGTTTTTATTTTTGCTTCTTCTGTTCCTAAAATAACATTTAATATTTTAAATTTAAAAGATAGTGGTTTTATAAATATGATTAAACAAGTATTAAGTGCAGGTTTGACAGTTACGGCTTTGGGTGCCACTGGAGTGACAGCATTAGCAAGTGATATCGCTTTATCAAAAAGTGAAGGAGCTGGATTAGCTGGAGGTATTAAAAATGTTGTTTCTGGTCAATTTGGCGCAGGTCGAATGGCAATTGAATCAGCTATAAGAAATAAAGGTTTTAATTTTAATGATATGCGTAATGTTGTTAGTTTACGTCATAATGGCTCTATGTTTAATACAAAATCTAGTTTAGATAAGGAAAAAGAAGCTAATAACGAAAAGTTGAAAAAGTATGAAAATGATAAAAAGGATATTCTTTATGATATTGAAACTAAATTGAATCATGATAGTCAATCTTTGTTGGTTCAAAATACTTTTGAGGAAGAGCAAATGAAAAATTATAGTAATTATGCAGAATACGAGCACTATGTTGCAGCAAATTCTTTAAGTGATAAGTTGTCACAACAAAAATTTGATGATTATTATACTTTGTATTCAAAATTAAATGAATTAAATTCTTCAATTGAAAATTTAAAAGATGAGCAAGAAAGAATTGAAAGAGAATTAACTCTTTATAGAAATAAGTAATTTTTTTAGAGTATTAAAATTAATTTTAATACTCTAAAATTGTTTTAAAAAAATATTGTTTTAAGCAGAGTAAATATGATATAATATTATAATATATTGGTTTGGATTGTGAGGGAAAATATGGTTTATATAATTTCAGCATTAAATTTTTTATTGTTAATTATATATAAAGGTTGTACTTTTTTGGTATCTTCTTTATATGATATTATTTTTAATTTGGCTGAGATAAATATGTTTAAAAATTCAGCTTTTGAGACATTTAAAAACAATGTAACTACATTAATTGGTTTATTTTTGATATTTAAATTAGCTATATCTGTAATTAATTATATTGTTAATCCAGATAAAATCTCAGATAGTAAAACTGGTGCTAAAAATATAATTGTTAAATTAGTTATTGTAATTTCTTTATTAGCAACTATTGATAAATTATTTGAGTGGGCTTATAGAGTTCAAGAAATTATTTTGAAAGATGGTATAATTGAAAATTTTGTTTTTTCTAATACAAGTAAAGGTGATGCTCCTCAAAATTTCGTAGGACAAGGTAAAAAGTTTTCAACAGCTGATTATTTGGCTTACGTTGTTACTGGCCCTTTTTTTGATTATAATCGTGATGCAGAAATATGGGGTAGTGGTAATGAAGCTAGAGCATTAGCTGAAGATGAATGTACTGATTTTTTGTTAATGCTTAATTATAATGAAGAACCACCAGATTCTGAATGTTGTAAAAAGTTGGATGAGGAAGAAGATGGTGCTTGTGAAAAACTTAAAGCTGGTTTAAAGGAAAGAGATGTTATTGCGGCTGTTATTGATATAATTGGTTTAAAAAAGGATCAACAATTGATGCTTCAAATTAATCCACTTGGAATTATAGTAGCTCTTGGAACAGCGATTATATTAGTTATTATTGCAGTAGGGGTTGCAACTCGTGTATTTAAATTAATATTTTTTCAAATAATTGCTCCTTTACCTATAATTTTGTATATTGATCCTAATTCTAATGGAAATAGTCCATTTAACAAGTGGTTAAAGGCAACTATAAATACTTTTTTAGAACTTTTTATTAGACTCTTTGTATTATATTTTGCTATTTTGATTATTTCGCAAGTGTTAACTGGTAATGGTGGCACTTTACAAACATTCTCTGGCACAGCCATTAAATTATTTTCACCAGAAAATGCATTTTTATTTATTTTCTTGGTAATTGGTTTATTATTATTTGCTTCTCAAGCTCCTAAATTAATAGAAGATGTATTAGGTATAAAAGGTGGAGCATTTATGAGAGATGCTAAAACAACCGCAGCTGTTGCTGGTGGTATTGCTGGTGTTGTTGGCGGTACTTTGGCAGCTGGTCATTATAATTCACTTGGATATATGCAAAATTATCGTGATACGCATGACGGAAAATTAGGTATTAAAGGAGCACTTGGTGGAGCTGGATATGCTCTATCTGGTTTGGCTGGAGGTTTTGGTCGAAATGTTTGGGCGACGGCTAAACAAGCTAAGTTATCCGATGGTGGAATTTCTGGCTTAAATTTAACGTCTGGCTTTAAAATTAGTAATGGTGTAATAAAGGATATGGGTGTTAAACGAAATGCTAGATTAGCAACATATTATGAGGCTGACGGAAAAACTCAAAGCCGTGTTTATAATTTTATGACAGCAGGATTCAATGAGAGACGTCATCGTTTTCTAGAAATGGCTGGTATTAAAGATACAACTACAAGTGTTGGAACAGCTACGCAAGGAGTTAAGAATAGGAAGAGAGAGATGGAAGCTGCGAAAAGAGTTTATCAACAAGCACAAGAACAGCGTCAAACTGAATATGAATTAATGGGTAACGTACGTGATGATATTGTTAATAGTTCCGGGGTTGCTTCTGATTTTATGGATAAAATGACTGGTATGTATACTGGAAATAATGCTATAGAAACTGGTGAGGCTACTATGTATGCTTATGATGCAGTTGCACATCAAATCGTAGAGTTGAATACTCCTAAGGATTTAGATCGCTTTGATTATAATGATTATGCAGCTAATATGAATGCAATGAGGCAAGATCTTGAGTATAATTTGGCTCATCATAAATGGGATTTGACAACTATGGAAATAGATGATAGTGGTGGTCATAGTCTTTCGCAAGCAGAACAAATGCGTCATTTGGCTGATTTTGATCGAGATTATATGATTAGTGAAGCTGATTTTAATAGAATGAAAGCAAGTGCTGTATCCTATAATAGAAGCGTTGGCAGAGTTAATACAACAAGAGCAGAATTTGAACATCGTGAAAAAGTTTATAATGTATCAAATAAAAATTTAGAAAATGTTAATAAAAGATTTAAATAAAAAGGAGGAATTTTTTAATGGGTAGTTTTTTGATACCAGCAAATTCAAAAAAGTCGGCATTGATTTTAGGCTTATTTAGAACGGTGGATATAGTTATTTTATCAATTGGTGTTATTATTACTTTTATTTTGTTATTAATATTACCTATCCAAGAAATGACATATACGTTAATTGCTTTATTTCCAGCTTGTTTATGTGCGTTTTTAGTTTTCCCACTTGCTTATTATCATAATGTTAGAGTTTTTATTGGAATTTTTATAAAATTTATTACTTCTAGACAGAAATATGTATGGAGAGGTTGGTGTTATCAAGATGAAGTCAACAAGTTCAAAAAGTAAGTATACAAATGATAATTTTGTTCCTATAAAGAGCATTACAAATGGTATGATAATTTTAGATGATAATTTAAAAGTATCTGGTGTTAAAATTAGACCTCGTAATATTTTTATTTTGGAACAGGAAGCACAGGATATAATTATATCTAATTTAAAAAATGTATATAATATGATCGATTATGAATTTTGGATTATCGTTGCAGATAGGCCTGTTGATATTCATGTTTATTTATCGCAATTGCAGTTGTTATTTAATTCGGTAAATAGTCCTGCTAAGAGAAAATTGATTATGCAGGATATTCAAAAAGCAAATATGTTTATGAATAATAATGTTGTTGATACAGAGTATTTTCTATTATTTAAACATAAAGATATTGATGTTATTCAAAAACGTATTAGAAATTTAATTAATAATTTTGCTAATGCTGGTCTTACAACAATGCAAACTTCAAATGATGATCTTAGAATGATTTTGGATAATTTTTTAAATGGTGGTAATACTACTAATTTTGGGACGGTGATGAGTGATGGACATTAGAAGTCAAATAGCTCCTAAGGGGTTGGAATTTAAAGCTGCTGATTTTGTTATTAGTGATAAATATGCTACGATAATGACGGTTGTATCTTATCCTAAATATATTGAACCTGGTTATTTATCATCGTTAACAAGTATGTCAGGTATTAAGGTTGTTATTAAACATATTCCAGTATCTTTTGATTTGTTACGTAGAATGTTAAATAAAGAGATCGCTGATTTAAAGCAACGTTATCATGAAGAAAATGATAAGACTATTCAAGAACGAATTCGCCAAGATTATGAATCTTTGGAACAATTTATTAGTCAAATTGCTGCTAGTCAATCTAAAATATATGATTTTCAAATGCATATTATGGTTACTGCAAATACTGCAGAGGAGTTGGCTAACAAAAAATTTCAAGTTAGAAATTATTTAGAGGCTATGGAAATGCGTGCTTTTCCACTTCGTTTTGAGCAAGAGAAGGTATTAAAATCGATGTTGCCTATTTTCCCTAAACAGGATATAGAGGATAGAATTGGTACACCTATTCCTACTCCAACAATTGCAGCTATGTATCCATTTATTTTTGATAGTATTAAAGATCCTGGCCTTGCTACTTTGTTAGGTGTTGATTTTTCAGGTGGTGTTATATTATTTAATCAATTTTTGTATCAAATACGAAAGGAACATAATAGAAATAATGCTAATATGATTATTTTGGGTACATCTGGTTCTGGAAAATCTACTGCTGCAAAATTGTTATTAAGATCTCATCTTAGAAATAATTGTCAAATTGTAGTTATTGATCCTGAAGGTGAATTGGAAGAAATGGCTAAGATGTATGATGGTGATTTCATTGATCTAGGTAAAGGTGGAGAATATGGAATGGTTAATCCTTTGGAAGTTGTTGTTGATGCTGATGATGATGAAATACGTGAAGGTTTAGGATATACAGTATTGACTAGAACTTTACAAACGATTAAAGCGTTTTTAAAGTATTATGATCCAAGTATTGAAGAAGATGTACTTACAATGTTCAGTGAAGTAGTTCAAGATACTTATCGTAGATTTGGTATGAATTTTGATACTGATTTTACAAAATTTAAATCTGAAGACTATCCTACTTTTAGAGATGTTTATGCAACGATTAAAGGTAGAATTTTGTCTATGCCAGAACAAAGTCATGAAAAAGATATATTGGAAAAATTGGAGATAAAAATTAGACCAATAACTAAAGAATTAAAATATTATTTTGATGGTCATACAACTATTTCTCCTAATAGTGAATTTATAGTTTTTAATATTCGTGAATTAATGAATGCTGATATTAATATTAGAAATGCTTTGTTTTTTAATATATTAAAATATGCATGGGGTTTGACATTGGATCGAAATGTAAATACTGTATTAACAGTCGATGAAGCACATGTTTTACTTAGTGGTAATAATACATTAGGTGCTGATTTCTTGGCACAAATTCAAAGACGTGCTAGAAAGTATAATACAGGAACAATTATTATTTCTCAACAACCTAGTGATTTTAGTGATCAGAATGTTATTACGCAAGGTAAGGCTATTTTTGATAATGCTTCTTATTATTTGATTATGGGCTTAAAAAAGCAAGCTGTTGATGATTTAGCTAAATTAATTGATTTAAATGAAAATGAAAAGGAAAGTATTAAGCGTTATAACCAAGGTGAGGCATTGTTTGTATGTGGTAGTCGTCGAATGCGAATAAATGTTGTTGTTACTGAACAAGAGTTAGATTCTTTTGGTAGTGGTGGTGGATATTAATACCAAATAGTGGTGGTGATAAAATGGATGAAAATAATAATGATTTTAATGCTAGATTAAAATCTTTTATAGGAACTGGGGTTAAATCTGTTGGTAAACAGATTGCTTTAGCCTTTCTTCCCATTATTCCATATTTATTATTAATTTTTTGTAGTTTAATTATTGTATTTATTTTAATATTTGCCGCAATGGATTTATATACAACTTTTATGGATGAAGCTGTAAGTGACATTAATACTGTTGGTGACAAAATTGATGTTTTGGCTGAAAAAGTTGGTAATTTAGCTTCTTTACATGGTTTTAAGACGAATTATGATGTTGAAAAGTCCGAAGAAGCTAGGTTTATTTATACTTTAACTAAATATAGTGAAAAGTATGGTTTTGATGATTATCAGATTTCCTTGATTGTTCAAACATTATTATATGAGGGTAATCTCGAAGAAGAAATTTATTTGTCAGAAGTTTCATCTTATTCTAATTGTTCTAATATTAACTGTAATTTTTTTGATGAAATGAAAGCAGCAATAAATGGTACTTTTTTTAATAATAGTTCGTTAATGGCTCGATTTAATAGTACTTATAATGTGTTAACAGCTTTAAAAAATCCATTAGGTACATTGACAGGTTTATTTGCAAAAGTTGTATATAATCGTTTTTCTTCAAATTTTTTAGGCTCATTTTATGGTATGAGTCAGTATGAAAAGGCCAATAAAGATTTATATAGAGTGGCTGTTATTACTGATAAATGTAAATCTTTGACCGGTGGTGAAAATTATGATTTTGATAAGTTTAATACATGTTATAGAGGTTATTTGGTAGCTAATAATGATTTGCAAACAATGTGGTATGTTTTAACTAAGCAAATCGAATCTCCAGTAAAAAGTGGATACTTGGTTAGTATGAATGTTTTTTCGGAAGCAGAGGATAATGGTTTAAAATTGTTTGAGTCTTTAACAAGACCACTTGTTTTACCAAGTTTATTTTTTGAATTTTTGAATAATATTCGTTTTGCAATTGATGTTAAATTAACGTATTGGTTAGCTGGCGATAGTACAAAGTACTTTTTATATGATGGGTATGAAGTTCAAAATTTAAAAGAATATTATAAAGTAAGAAATTATGATTCGGAAGAAGAAGAGAGCCAGGAAAAATTAAATAATATGAATATTGGTATCTTGTCTATTTTTGATATGATAAGTAAATCAGCATATGTTGAACAATTAAGTCAGACTATTCAAGATCTTATTTTAGATAATTTTATATTTTTGGAGCCAGATCAGGTTGAAAAAGAGATTAAGAATCGTGAAATTTTAGCTGATGATATTTTTGATCGTACACAAACTTATTTTGAAGCAAAATATGGTACTAATTATTTTAATAAAAATAAAAATAAGAATTCTTCTGTTATAATTAAAAAGAAGGAGAATAATGCAAGTGTATCAGTTATGATAAATGGTTCAAAAGTTGATGTTTCTTTTGATGATTATGTAAAATTAATTTTAATTGATGAATATGGAACAGATATTTTGAAATCGGAAAATGATGAGTTTTTAAAATCTTTAATTGTTAAAGCACGTACGAAGGCATATGAAAGACTTGGTAAAAATTTAAATACTGTTAATGCAGATAATAGTGATTTTTCAGATGCTTATGAAAAATATCATGATTCTGTAAGTTCTTCTGATAATAGTCGTTTGGATAAATTGATTAAAGATACGGCAGGTTTAGTTGTAAAAGATTCAAATGGAAATATTAATGGTAATGTTAATATTGAGAATCCTAGTGATGATTCTGATGCTACAATGGAAGATATTATTGGTAACACAGGTAATCAATTAGATTCTGTAAGTGATATTGTTTCGCCAATTCCTAGTATAAACAATCTTTATAATTATTTGTCTTCTGGTTATAATTCTATTGATTCTGCACATATTACAGAACATGGTGGAGTTGATATTGCTATCGGTGCTGGTACTGATGTTACTTCAGTTGTTGAAGGTGAGGTAATTGCTTCTTATAATCAGTGTGGTTGGGGTAGTTTGGATAGCAGATGTGGTCCTTCTGGTTATGGTGGATATGGAAATGTTGTTGTTATAAAAAGTTATGATTCTAATAATACTCCATATTATACATATTATGCACATATGACTGGTGGTAGTGTAACTGTAAATGTTGGTGATACTGTAGTGGCTGGTCAGGTAATAGGAAAAGTTGGTTCGAGTGGTTCTTCAACAGGTGCACATTTACATTTTGAAGTTCGGTATGGTTCTAATGATAAAATATCTCGTGTAAATCCTTTAGAATTTTATGGGTTTTAAAAAGGTGGTTTTGACGGATGAAAAATAAATTAAATTTATTGTTTATGATTTTATGTTTATGTTTATTATCTGGTTGTACTTGTGAATATAATTTGTTGGTGACAAATAAAAAGAAAATATATGAGAATATTGTTATTATGGATCAGAATGATAATATATTAAAATATTCTGATTCTGTAGAGGAATTTTTATTAAATCAGAAAAAAGGTATTGATATGAATGAATATGCAGTTAATGATATCCTTAATAAAGATAGTACTGGTTTAAAAATTAAAAATACATATTCTTCTTTTGAAAATTATATAAAGAGTGATTTGTTTACTTCTTTGTTTGAGTCGGCTAATATAAGTGAAGACAATAATATTTTTTCTTTTGAAACAACTGGTGATTATACACGTAATAATATTTTTTCAAATGATATATCTAGTGATTATTTATATGATTTGGATCAAATAACAATAAAAATTCAATTTTATAATAAGGTTATATCGCATAATGCAGATGAAGTAGATGAAAAGAATAATATTTATACTTGGAATATAAAACGAGATACAGATTATGAAAATATTAAGTTTGTTTTGGATAATGAGATTAGATATGATGTTATGATTAAAGATTATATATCTAGGAATATGTTAACTATTGTTGTTTTTATTGGCATAATTATTGCGATAATAATTTTTGTCAATCATCTTTTAGGTATAATGAAGAAAAATAATTCAATTTAATAGTTTGGAGTTGATTTTATGAAATTAAAGTTTAGGGCTACACCTAAGGACATGGCTGCTTTTGTTGCTTTTTCACTAGTTTTACTTTATTTTATAGCAATAGCGGTTCTTAATATTGGTAGTTTAGCAAAAGAAGGTGAAATTGCCGGTTTTAACCCTTTTCCTGCTTTTATTGGTGAGAATTTACCTAAAACGATGATAGCTTTTCTATTAGCTTTGATTGTAATTATAATGAGTGTATCTTCGTCTATTTTTAATCGTGAAAAAGGTTTAGGTTTTGAGGTTAAAGATAAAGCTGATAAAGGATATTCTCGTTGGTCTAAAGACAAAGAAATGAAAAAGGAATTAAAAAGGGTTTTACCTGGTGAGGTTAATTCAACTTATGGTGGTATACCTCTTATAAATAATGGTAAAGAGATTTGGGTTGATGATGGTGAATACCATAATTTAATTATCGGTTCGACTGGTAGTGGTAAAACACAGATGACAGTTCAACCTATGGTTAAGTGTTTGGCTAAAAGTAATCAATCGATGATTATTACGGATCCTAAGGGTGAAATTTATGAAAATAATGCCAATGAATTAAAGGAACGTGGCTATAAAATTGTATTGCTAAATTTTCGTGATCCACAAAAAGGTAATTGCTGGAATCCCTTATCATTACCTTATGCTCTTTATAAATCAGGTAATTCTGATAAAGCTAATGAATTATTAGATGACTTAGCTATGAATATTTTGTATGATGAAAAATCGCAAAATTCTGATCCATTTTGGGAAAAAACATCTGCTGATTATTTTGCAGGGTTGGCTTTAGCTTTATTTGATGATGCGAAAGAGGAGGAAATTAATCTTAATTCGATTAATTTAATGACTACGGTTGGTGAGGAAAAATTTAGAAATAGTACTTATATGAAACAGTATTTTAGTTATAAGGATCAAGCTTCGCCTGCTTATGTAAATGTTTCAAGTACTTTATTAGCACCTTCTGATACTAAGGGCTCAATTTTATCAGTTTTTAAACAAAAAATAAAGTTGTTTTCTTCGCGTGAGAATTTATCAGAAATGTTATCACATAGTGATTTCGATATGAAAGATATTGGTCGAGAAAAAACGGCAGTATTTATTGTTGTTCAAGATGAGAAAAAAACGTATCATTCACTTGTTACTATATTTATTAAGCAAGTTTATGAAACTTTGATTGATGTTGCTCAAGAATGTGGTGGTAAATTACCATTTAGAACTAATTTTATTTTGGATGAATTTGCGAATATGCCACCTTTAAAAGATGTTACGACTATGGTAACAGCTGCACGAAGTAGAGCAATTAGATTTAGTTTTATTATTCAAAACTTTGCTCAATTGTATCAAGTTTATGGAAAAGAAAATGGTGAAACAATTAAAGGTAACTGTGGTAATATCGTTTATTTGATTAGTAGTGAATTGGCAGCACTTGAAGAATTAAGTAAGATGTGTGGTGAAGAAAAATCAAAGGAAAAGGATAAGACGGCTTCTACTCCTTTAGTAACGGTTAGTGATTTACAAAGATTACCACAAAATACAATGGTTTTATTAAGAATACGAATGATGCCATTTAAAACTAAATTGACTCCTAATTGGAAGATGGAAAAGGAAAATGCATGGGGTAAAAAATATGAAAAAGCAGGATATCCAGTTAGAGAAAAACAACCTCTTCATTTATTTAATATTAAAAAGTTTGTTGAAGATAAAGTTAATGAACAGATGATGAATGATGGTAATTCTATTCCTGGAATGCCTGGAATGCCTGGAATGTCTGGAATGCCTGGAATGTTTGGTATGCCAAATATGTTTGGAGCTCCAAGTATGCCTAGTATGCCACCAATGTTTGGAAATTCTAATTCTTTTAATCCTGTTAATAGTGATGTAAAAGATGATTCTAATATGGGATTTAATATTGATGATGTGATTAAAAGAATAGACGCTAAGATTGCCGAAATTGAAGAAGAAGAAAAAGAAAAGAAAGAAAGCTTAAAGAATAAAGATGACTCAGATTTATTATTTGAGGAAGATGATAGTAATAAATTGATAGATGTACCTAAAGCTACTGTTATTGATGATAAAAGAATTGCTGATATAAATGATGATTCTGAAAATGAAGATATTTCTGATGATCAATTTTTTGATGATTTTTTCAGTGATGATTAATAGTCTAATATAATTTCCAAATTTGTTTTTTTGCATATTTTATAGTAGGGTGATTAAATTGATGTCTAAAATTTCAATAAATGATTTGAAACCAATTATTAATCAAGTCAATATTATTGATATTAGAGGTGTTCAAAGTTATAATAATAATCATATACCTAATGCAAGAAATATACCATTTGAAAAATTAATTTTAAATCCTAGTTATTATTTAAATAAGAATGAAAAATATTATATTTATTGTCAAAAGGGCTTATCTAGTAATAATATTTGTAAAATTTTGTTAAATTTAGGATTTGATGTTGTTGAAATTGATGGTGGGTATGAGGCTTGGATAATAAATAATTAATCTTTTAGAGAACTTTATTAGTTTTCTTTTTTTTTGTTTATTTTTATTTGATATAACTTAAGATATATGATATAATTAAGACTAGAGAGGAAGTTTTAACTATGTTTATTTTAGATTGTAATTTTCCTACTCCAATCATTAATGTTTTAAATACAGCATATAAAGTTTTGCTAGTTGCTGTGCCACTTGGCATAGTATTGTTTGGAGTAATTGATTTTATAAAGGTTTCAGTTAATCAAAATAATAGTCAAAATAATGGTATTAAGACCTTTGTAAATAGATTGATTACAGGTGTTATGGTTTTTTTTGTATTTTATGTTGTTAAATTTGTATTTACTGTTTTGCTTCCTGGTTCTTTAGGCACTAGTGATGCATTTAGTTGTGCACAACAAATTTTAAGATAATGTTGAAAGAAGGTATATTGTATGTATATTTTAGATTGTTATGGAATTCCATCGGAAATTACGGAAACAATAAATGCTGTTTATAAAGTGTTGGTTGTTGTTGTTCCTATTTTGGTTGTTATATTTGGGTTGATTGATTTAATTAAAGCAGTAGTTGGCCAAAAAGATGATCAAATTAGAACACAATCCGCTGCTTTTGTTAAGAGAGTTATTATTTGTCTTTTAGTATTTTTTGTATTGGCATTTGTATCATTTTTATTACACTTGGTTAAGACGTCTGAAGCTGGGGACGCAATTAGTTGTTTACAAGAAGTATTTGGATAAAAAGGAATTGATAATATGAATTTTGATTTAATATTATTTAATATTAGTGGTTGTAGTATTCTTGATGAAAAAGCTGTTAACTTTATTTATAAAATAATTGATTTAATAAAGAATATTACACCAGTAATTTTGATTATTATGGGAGTTTTTGAATTAGGAAAAGCAGCTATCTCACAAAAAAGTGATGAGATGAATAAAGCTAAAACTAATTTTATCATAAAATTAGTTTCAGGTATTTTAGTTTTTTTTGTTATTATTTTTATACAATGGATTACAAAAGTATTAGGTACTAATACATCTAATGATATGTTAGCATGCCTTAGCGATGTAATGAATGGGACTTATTCTGCTTTTGTAGATCATTCTGAAGTACTTTGTGATACTAGTAATAAATGTAGTGGTAGTTCATGTACTGGAGTTGCTTATGATTATTGTATGCGTCAAGTAGAGTATAATGAACGTATGTCGAAGTTATGTACTCCTGATGGTGATCGTTGTGCAGCATGCTCTAATCCTAATGAGGAATTGGCATGTAAAACTCAACTTAATCCTAATAATAAAGAATTACAAAAGAAATATTCCGATTGTGGTTCTATATATCATGAAGCTAAAGAAAAGTTAATTAATTTTCAGAATGATAGTAATAATACTTTGAAAAATGTTTGCGAAAAAGCTTGTAAATATGAATACAATAAATTAAATGAATTACAAGATAGTTTTTGGGATAAAATATTTAATTTTGCTAAAGGTGATATAAACGGTGGATATGTTTCTTGTAATTTAAATTGTTCAGCAGCTCTTGATATAAATTCTCAAGAACAATATGATACTTTCAATTCTTCATATTTGCCTGGTTTTGATTTTGCTACATATGATGGTTTAATTTCTAGTTATTTGAATGATTCTTGTTTAAATGGTGCTTATACTTCAGTTGATGATTATGATTTTGTTAATTATTCAGGTGTAGGGGCTAGTGGTCATAGATAAAAAGTGATGTTTAATCACTTTTTTCGTTATATTCTATTTTATTTATATTAACTTGATTGATTGAATCAAATCTTTTGGTTATTTTTTCAGTAGTATTATGTATGTCTTTTATATCTTTATTAACTGTTTCGATACTTCTTGATAGTTTATCCCAACGGTCTTTATATCTTTTAAATTCTTCGGATAGTAAATTTAATTCTTTATGGATTATACTAGCATATTGATCTCGTTCTAAATTTTTGATGATTATTTGAATAGTAGTTAAAGTACTGATAAGTGTAGTAGGTGAAGTAATCCAAATTCTTTTTCTATATGCATATTCTATTATGTCGTTATGATAGGCATTTATTTCAGCAAATATAGCTTCAGCTGGCAAAAACATTATGGCTTGATCAGAAGTTATTCCAGGAATGATATATTTATTTTTTATATCGTCAATATGTTTTTTTAGATCTTGTTTAAATTTTTTTTCGGCATGATTTCTTTCTTCTTGTGTAATAGTTTTATCAACCATTATTTGATAATTTTCTAATGGAAATTTTGAATCAATAGCTACTGTACCTAGTGGTTCAGGCGCAAATAAAACACAGTCGGCAATGGTATCATTATTAAATTTATATTGCATTTTGTATATATTATTATTTTTTTCTCCAAAGACATTTGACATAATATTTTTTAAATTTATTTCTCCAAAGATTCCTCTTGTTTTTTTATCTGTTAGGATTCCTTGTAAAGAAATTATATCATTTGATAGACTATCTATTTTTTTTTGGGCTTCGTCGATTTTTGATAATCTTTCTAATACGGACGTAAATGTTTTATTTGTTTTCTCAAAATTTTCATCTAGTCTTTCATTTACTTTGTTATTGATTTGGTTTAATCTATTATCCATTCTATCTGTTAATTT
>CANQIS010000031.1 GCA_947624115.1 uncultured Bacilli bacterium | reverse complement strand
ATTTGGCTAATTAAAAAAAGAGCAATTATTCAAAAATTACTCTAATTTTTTGTTGCCATAGTCTGAATAGTTACAAAAATTGTATAAAATTCGTATAAAATACTTGCATTTCATATAATTATTATGTATAATTGTGTATGTGTGGCATGCATTGATGTGTGAGGTTGCCGATACGCCAGGTTAAGTTGTTAATGAATTTAAACTGATAATCGGGTTTTTACACGGAGCAAGTCTATACTTGATATAGGCGAAGGGAGGATACAATATGTCAAAAACTAGTGTTCGTATCAAAGCAAAAGCTTATGATCATAAAAGCTTAGATTTAGCTTGTGCTAAAATAGTTGATACTGTAAAACGAACTGGTGGAGAAGTAAGTGGACCAATTCCACTACCAACTGAAATTGAAAAAGTAACAATTTTAAGAGCTGTTCACAAGTATAAAGATTCTCGTGAACAATTTGAAAAAAGAACACACAAAAGACTTATTGATATCAATAATCCAAGCAAGGAAACTATTGAGGCATTAACTCATTTAGATATTCCAAGTGGTGTTGATATTCAAATTAAATTATAATAGGAGGAAAAAATATGAGTATGAAAGGAATCTTAGGTCGTAAAATTGGAATGACTCAAGTATTTACAAAATCTGGTAAATTGATTCCTGTAACTGTCGTTGAAGTTGAACCAAATATAGTAACTCAAATTAAAACAAAAGAAAACGATGGCTATGAAGCAATTCAATTAGGATTTGATACAAAGAGAGAAAAGTTAGCGACAAAGGCTTCTATTGGACATACCAATAAAGCTAATACTACACCTAAGCGCTTCTTTAAAGAAATAAAAGGTGTAGATATCAGTAATTATACTTTAGGTCAAGAAATTAAAGTAGATATATTTACTGAAGGAGAAATGGTTGACGTAACAGGTACTACTAAAGGAAAAGGTTTCCAAGGTGTTATTAAACGTCATAATCAAAGTAGGGGACCAATGGGACATGGTTCACATTATCACAGAAAACCTGGATCAATGGGAACAATGCGACCAATGCGTGTATTCAAAGGTAAAAAATTACCAGGTCATATGGGTATCGATACAGTAACAATTCAAAATCTTGAAATTGTTGGTGTCGATGTTGAAAATAATGTAATTTTAATCAAAGGTAATGTACCAGGAGCAAAAAAATCATTAGTTATTATTAAAACTGCTGTAAAAAATCCTGGAAAAATTAATGAGATGGAAGAATTAATTTCTTACGTTGAAGCACCAGAGGAACCTGCTGTAGAAAATAAGGAAGAAGCAGAAACTGCTACTTCAGAAAATTAGTAGGAGGTATATAAATGACAAATATATCTGTATTAAATCAAAAAGGTGAAAAGGTTAAAGATATTACCTTAAGTGAAACAGTATTTGGAATTGAACCAAATGATGCTGTTTTATATGACGCAATTACATTAGCAAGAAATAATCAAAGACAGTCAAGTGCTAACACTAAGACACGTAGTGAAGTAAGTGGCGGTGGAAGAAAACCATGGAGACAAAAAGGTACAGGACGTGCTCGTCAAGGTTCTACAAGAGCACCACATTGGTATCATGGTGGTGTAGTATTCGGACCTACTCCAGATAAAAACTTTACTAAAAAAATGAATAAAAAAGAAAGAAGATTAGCTTTAAAATCAGCATTATCATATAAATTGATCGATTCTGAAATGCTTGTTTTAGATAAGATTGAACTTGCAAGTTCTAAGACAAAAGAAGCTATTGAAATTCTTACAAATTTAAAAGTAGATGAAGAAAAAACATTAATTGTTGTTGATAAATTAGAAGAAAATTTAATTTTAGCTACTCGTAATTTAGCAAATGTTATGCTACTTGAAACAGAAGAAATCAACACATTTGATGTAGTATCAGCTGATAGATTAGTTATTACTGAAGCAGCTGTTAAAAAATTAGAGGAGGTGCTAGGTTAATATGAATAGTTATAGAGATATTATTAAAGCACCAATTATTACTGAAAAAAGTTCTAACTTAAAACTAAATAATACTTATGTATTTAGTGTTGATGTTAAAGCTAATAAAACACAAATTAAAGATGCAATCGAAAAAATCTTTAATGTTAAAGTAGAAAGCGTTAATACTCTTAATGTTAAACCAAAGAAAAAAAGAGTTGGACGTTATGTTGGAAAAACAAACAAAGTAAAAAAAGCAATTGTTAAATTAAAAGAAGGAAGTTCAATCGAACTTAATTAACTCTAAAGGAGGATAAATATGCCAGTAAGAAATTATAAACCAATGACTAATGGTCAAAGAGGTAAATCAACATTAGTAAATGATGAAATTACAACGACTACTCCTGAAAAATCATTAGTTGTTACATTGAAGAAAAATGGAGGTCGTAATAATCAAGGTAGAATTACAGTAAGACACCATGGTGGTGGAGAAAAAAGAAAATATCGTATTATTGATTTCAAAAGAAATAAAGATGGTATTGTAGGAACTGTAGTTTCAATTGAATATGATCCAAACAGATCTGCTAACATTGCTTTAATTAATTATACTGATGGAGAAAAAAGATATATCATTGCTCCAAAAGGTATAAAAGTTGGAAATAAAATTGTAAGTGGCGAAAATGTTGATATTCAAATAGGAAATTCATTGCCACTAGAAAATATACCAGAAGGAACTTTAGTACATAATGTTGAATTAAAAACAGGAAAAGGAGCACAAATGGCTCGTTCTGCAGGTTCTAGTGTACAAATTCTTGGTAGAGAAGGAAAATATACATTATTACGTTTAAGTAGTGGTGAAGTTAGAAAAGTATTAAGTACTTGCCGCGCAACGATTGGTGAGGTAGGAAATGCTGATCACGAATTAGTAAATTATGGAAAAGCTGGTCGTAAAAGACATATGGGTATTAGACCAACAGTTCGTGGTTCTGTTATGAACCCTAATGATCACCCACATGGTGGTGGTGAAGGACGTGCACCAGTTGGTCGTAAAGGTCCAGTTACTCCTTGGGGTAAACCAGCATTAGGATACAAGACACGTGACAAGAAAAAAGCTTCAAATAAGTTAATTGTTCGTCGTCGTAAAAAATAAGGGAAAGGATGATTGAAATTGGGTAGAAGTATTAAAAAAGGTCCATATGCATCTAAAGAATTGCTTGCAAAAGTTGCAAAAGTAAGTGCATCTGGAAAAAAAGAAGTTATTAAAACATGGTCTCGTCGCTCAACAATCTTCCCTGATTTTGTTGGTCATACATTTGCTGTACATAATGGTAAAGAATTTATTCCAGTATATGTAACAGATGATATGGTTGGTCATAAATTAGGTGAATTTGCACCAACTCGTAAATTTGGTGGACACGGCGAAGAAAAAGGAAAAAATTAGTAGTTATCAGGAAGGAGGACTAAAATGGAAGCAAAAGCGATTGCAAAAGATGTTAGAATTGCGCCTCGTAAAGCTCGTTTAGTTATAGATTTAATACGTAATAAAAATGTAATCGAAGCTGATACAATTTTAAGTAATATAAATAAAGAAGCAGCAAGATTAATACATAAAGTATTAACATCGGCTGTAGCAAATGCTGAAAATAATTTAGGCTTAGATAAAACTAAATTATATGTAAAAGAAGCATATATAAATGAAGGACAGACTTTAAAAAGAATGAAATTTGGTTCACGTGGACGCGTTGATCCAATTAAGAAAAGATCAAGTCACATAACAATTGTTGTTAGTGAAAAAAATTAAAAGAAAGGTGGTAAACTGATGGGTCAAAAAGTTAATCCAATTGGACTTAGAATTGGAATCAATAAAACTTGGGAATCAAAGTGGTATGCTAATAACAAAGATTTTGCTAAGTATTTAAATAATGATGTTGAAATTCGTAAGTTCTTATCAAAGAAATTAAAAGACGCAGCAGTTTCAAGTATTCTTATAGAAAGAAATGCTAAGAAAACTAATGTAATTATAAATACAGCAAAACCTGGCGTTGTAATTGGCCATGGTGGCGATGAAATTGAAAAATTAAAAAATCAATTATCAAAATTAGTAAAAGAAGATATACAAATTTCAATTATGGAAATTAAAAATCCAGATTTAGACGCTAGCCTAGTTGCTGAGTCAATTGCACACCAAATCGAAAATCGTGTATCATTTAGAATTGCGCAAAAAAGAGCAATTAGAAATACTATGAAAGCAGGAGCTAAGGGAATTAAAACTTCTGTATCAGGTCGATTAGGTGGAGCTGATATGGCTAGAACTGAAGGTTATACTGAAGGAAATATTCCTCTTCATACTTTAAGAGCTAATATCGATTATGCTCATAAAGAAGCTGATACTACTTATGGTAAAATTGGTGTAAAAGTATGGATATATAAAGGAGAAATCCTTCCTGGAGCAAAGAACAAGGGAGGTAATGGCGATGGCAGTAATACCAAAAAGAACTAAATATAGAAGACCTCATCGTTTAAGATATGATGGAGTTGCTAAAGGTAATACAACATTATCATTTGGTGAATATGGTTTAATGGCAATGGAAGGTGCATGGATTACACAACAACAAATCGAAGCAGCTCGTATTGCTATGACACGTTACATGAAACGTGGTGGTAGAGTTTGGATCAATATTTTCCCACATCTATCATTAACTAAAATTCCTCTAGAAACTCGTATGGGTAAAGGTAAAGGTCAACCTGAAGTATGGGTAGCCGTTGTTAAAAAAGGTAAAATTATGTTTGAAATTGGAGGCGTAGATGAAGCAACAGCTCGTGAAGCATTAAGACTTGCAATGCATAAACTTCCAATCAAATGTAAATTTGTAACTAAGGAAAGTGGTGAAGCTAGTGAAAAATAGTGAAATTAGAGAATTAACCAATGAACAAATACTAGCTAAGATAGAAGAATATAAAGAAGAATTATTTAATTTACGTTTTAGCCAAGCTACTGGCAATCTTGAAAAACCTTCAAGAATTAATGAATTAAGAAAAACTGTTGCACGTATGAAAACTATTTTACGTGAACGTGAACTAAATAAATAGGAGGGCTACATGGAAGAAAAAAGAAAACATGAATTAGTAGGTAAAGTTGTAAGTGATAAAAATGATAAGACAATCACTGTTTTAGTTGAAACTTATAAAGCAGATCCTATCTATAAGAAACGTGTTAAATATTCTAAAAAATATATTGCTCATGATGAAAAGAATGAGGCTAAAGTAGGAGACAAAGTACGAATTGTTGAAACTAGACCATTATCAAAAATGAAAAGATATCGTTTAGTTGAAGTAATTGAAAAAGCAATTATTTTATAATTGTAAACGAATAGGAGGATTAATATATGATTCAGCAAGAAAGCCGTTTAAAAGTAGCTGACAACTCTGGTGCTCGTGAATTATCAGTAATTAGAGTACTAGGTGGAAGTAAAGTTAAAACTGGAAATATTGGTGATATAGTTGTTGGAACTATAAAAAAAGCAACTCCTAACGGTACAGTTGGCAAAGGAAAAGTTGTTAAGGCTGTAGTAGTTAGAAGCAAATTTGGTCTAAGAAGAGAAGATGGATCTTATATTAAGTTTGATGATAATGCATGTGTTATTATTAAAGATGATAAAAGTCCAGTTGGAACTCGTGTATTTGGACCAGTAGCACGTGAATTACGTGAAAATTTTATGAAGATTGTATCACTTGCTAAAGAAGTGTTATAAATCGAATTGGAGGGAAATGCATGAACTTTAAAGTTGGAGATAAAGTTGTGGTTATTGCTGGTAAAGATAAAGGAAAAGAAGGAAAAATAACAAAAACATTAAGAAGTGAAAATAAAGTTATCGTTGAAGGCATTAATATGATCAAAAAACATGTTAAACCAAACGGAGAATCAAGTGGAAGTATCGTTGATATGGAAGCTCCAATCCATGCTTCAAATGTAATGATTCTTGATCCTAAAACAAATAAAAGAACCAGAATAGGACATACTGTTGATAAAAAAGGGAATAAAGTTAGATGTACAAAGAAATCTAATGAAATTCTTAATTAATTGGAAGGAGGGTATATATGAACCGCCTAAAAGAAAAATATAATAAAGAAATCGTACCAAGTTTAAGACAAAAGTATAATTATAAAAGTGTAATGGAAGTTCCAATGCTTGAAAAAATAGTTGTTAATATGGGAGTTGGTGATGCATCAAGTAATAGTAAATTATTGGATGCTGCTATGGCTGACTTAGAAGCTATTACTGGACAAAAACCAGTTAAAACTCATGCTAAAAAAGCAATTGCTGGCTTTAAAATTCGTCAAGGTCAAGCAATTGGTTGTAAAGTTACTCTACGTGGAGATGCAATGTATAACTTCTTAGACAAGTTGATTAGTATTACATTACCTCGTGTTAGAGATTTTAGAGGAATTTCTAATAAGGCATTTGATGGACGCGGAAATTATACACTAGGTTTAACTGAACAATTAATATTTTCAGAAATTGAATATGATAATGTCGTAAAAGTACGTGGTATGGATATAGTTTTTGTTACAACAGCAAAAACAAATGAAGAAGCACATGATCTTTTAAATGGTTTTGGAATGCCATTTAAGAAGTCAGCATAATTAGGAGGGTATTATGGCTAAGAAAAGCATGATAATAAAAGTTAATCGTAAACCAAAATTCAAAGTACGTGAATATACTCGTTGTCAAAGATGTGGTAGACCTCATGCAGTACTTAGAAAATATGGTATTTGCCGTATATGTTTTAGAGAATTAGCTTATAAAGGACAAATTCCTGGGGTTAAAAAATCAAGTTGGTAATTGAAGGGAGGATATAAATGACTACAGATCCAATCGCAGATATGCTTACAAGAATACGTAATGCAAATCAAATGCGTTATAAAGAAGTTGAAGTACCCGCTTCAAAAATTAAATTAGAAATCGCTAGAATATTAAAATCTACAGGTTTTATATCTGATTATAAAGTAAAGAAAAATAGCGTTCAAGATATTATTGTTTTATCATTAAAATATGGTCAAAACAAAGAAAGAGTAATTACTGGATTAAAAAGAATTTCTAAACCAGGATTACGTGTATATGCAAATGCTAAAGAAATGCCAAGAGTATTAAATGGGTTAGGAATTGCAATTGTTTCAACATCTAAAGGTATTATGACTGATAAAGAAGCAAGAGAAGCAAGCCTTGGTGGAGAAGTTTTAGCATATATTTGGTAGAAAGAGGAGGAGACTTATGAGTCGTATTGGTAATAGAGTTATATCAATACCTGAAAATGTTACTGTATCAGTTGATGGAAATATAGTAAAAGTAGTAGGTCCTAAAGGTGAACTTTCTACTGAAGTAAACAAAAACATTACAGTTACAGTTAATGGTAATGAAATTACAATTACAAGAAAAAATGATAATTTTAAAAATTTTCATGGAACTGCCAATGCATTAATTAAAAATATGATTATTGGAGTAACTGAAGGTTATCAAAAACAATTAGAAGCAATTGGTGTTGGATATCGTTTTGAAGTTAGTGGTAGCAAAAAATTAGTTGTAAAAGTAGGTTTCTCACATCCAGTTAATATTGATGTACCAGAGGGAATTACTGTTGAAAGTCCAAGTAATACAGAATTGACTATCAAAGGTATTGATAAGCAAGCTGTTGGAGAATTTGCTGCTAATATCAGAAAAATTAGAATGCCAGAACCATATAAGGGTAAAGGTATTCGTTATAAAGATGAACATGTTCGTCGTAAAGAGGGAAAGAAAGCTTCTAAATAGGCTTAGATTAAAGGAGAGATTACTATGATAAAAAAAGTATCACGTAATGAAATGCGCCAATCTAGACATGAACGTATTAGAGAAAAAGTAAATGGTACGGCTAGTATTCCTAGATTAAATGTATTTCGTTCAAACAAAAATATATTTGCTCAAATCATAGATGATGAGGCTCACGTTACTTTAGTTAGTGCTTCTTCAATCGACAAAGATTTAAAGCTTGAAAATGGAAGCAATATTGAAGCAGCTAAAAGAGTTGGCGAATTAATCGCTAAAAGAGCAAAAAAAGCAAAAATTAAGAAGGTAACATTTGATAGAGGTGGTTACCTATATCATGGACGTGTTGAAGCATTAGCTGATGCTGCCCGTGAAAATGGATTAGAATTCTAAAAGGAGGGTAATTAATGGAAACAAAGAAAAGAGAACCTCGCCAAAAATTATACGAAGAAGAAATTATCGAAGTAAAAAGAGTTACAAAAGTAACTAAAGGTGGACGTCATTTTCGTTTCTCTGCAACTATGGCTGTAGGGGATAGAAAAGGTCACGTTGGAATTGGTACAGGTAAAGCAAATGAAGTACCAGACGCAATGAAAAAAGCAGTTCAAGCTGCTACAAAAAACATTGTAAAGGTTTCAATTGTTGAAGATAGAACAATTCCACACGAAGCAATTGGTGTTCAGAGTGCTAGTAAAGTAATGTTGAAACCTGCTTCAAAAGGTACTGGAGTAAAAGCAGGTGGTCCAGTTAGAGCTGTACTTGAACTTGCAGGTATCAAAGATATTTTGTCTAAATCATTAGGTTCAAACACTAAAGTTAATATGGCATATGCTACATTAAAAGCATTACAATCACAAAAAACTGTTGAAGAAGTTGCTAAACTTCGTGGTAAAAAAGTAGAGGAGATATTATAATATGAAATTAAATAATATTCATCCAGCTGAAGGTGCTGTAACTGTTAAAAAAAGAGTTGGTCGCGGTATCGGAAGTGGAAACGGAAAAACAGCTGGAAAAGGACATAAAGGACAAAACGCTCGTAGTGGTGGTGGAGTAAGACCAGGTTTTGAAGGTGGACAACTACCATTATTCCGTAGATTACCAAAAAGAGGATTTAGTAATGCAAAATTTAAAACAGTTTATGCTGTTATTAATTTAAGAGATTTAGATAAATTTGAAAATGATACAGTTGTAACTCCAGAATTATTACATGAAATGGGTTTAGTTAAAAACCAATTAGACGGAATAAAGGTATTAGGAACTGGAAAATTAACAAAAAAATTAGTTGTTAAAGCAGCTAAATTTTCTGAAAAAGCAAAGAAAAAAATAGAAGACTTAGGTGGAAAAGCAGAGGTGATCTAAAATGTTTGCAACAGTTAAGCAAATATTTAATCCCAAAAATAAAGATATACAAAAGAGAATTTTATTTACATTACTTGTATTATTTATATTTAAATTAGGTACAACAATTATTGTTCCTGGTGTTGATACAAGTAATTTTCAAGACCTTGGATATTTTGAGTTATTAAATGTATTTGGTGGTGGCGCTTTAGAAAAATTTTCAATTTTAGCGCTTGGTGTTATGCCATATATCACTGCTTCTATTGTCATTCAATTATTAGAAATGGATATTGTTCCATATTTAGCTGAATTAAGTAAACAAGGACATACAGGAAGAGCAAAATTAAATCAAATTACAAGGGTCTTAGGAATTGTTTTGGCATTTATAAATGGTTATGTATTTTCATTTGCCTTTTTAAAAAATGGTACACCAATAGAATATATGCAATTTGCAACCGTATTAACGGCTGGTACTGCTTTCTTATTATGGTTAGGAGATCAGATTACTGCTAAAGGAATCGGTAATGGTATATCATTGATTATCATGGCTGGAATTATTGCTAATATTCCAAATATGTTTGCTCAAGCCTTTGAAACGTTAGTAAAGATAGGAACAGCTCAAGAAACAACTTTAGGAATTATTTCTTTTATTGTTTATGTGCTAGTATATATTGGTATTATTATTGGAATTGTATTCATTGAGAATGCTGAAAGAAGAATACCAATTCAATATGCTAATAAATCAAATGCTATTTTAGGTAAACAAAATTACATACCATTTAAATTAAATTCTGCAGGTGTTATGCCAGTTATCTTTGCATCTGCATTAATGACATTACCAAGTATTTTGGCTTCATTTATTAAAAAAGATGGCTTTACAATCTTTGTTAGTAAATGGCTTACAATGAATACTGCTACAGGTTTTGGATTGTATATTATCTTTATTATTGCTTTCGCATATTTTTATACATTCTTACAACTTAAGCCAAAGGAATTAGCTGAAAATTTACAAAAAAATGGTGGCTTTATTCCTGGAATTAGACCAGGTGAAGAAACTGTTCAATATGTTTCTAAAATTTTAAAGAAAATTACCTTAGTTGGTGCTATTTTCTTAGCAATTTTAGCAGCCTTACCAATTGCTTTTGGTATGATATTTACAACATTACCAAATAGTGTAACAATTGGTGGAACAGGTATTTTGATTGTTGTAGGTGTAGCTTTGGAAACTTATAAGCAAATCGAAAGTGAATTAGTTACTAGAGATTATGTGAAAGGAAGAAAAAGAAGATGAAAAGTATAATTTTAATTGCTCCGCCATCAGCTGGTAAAGGAACAATTTCCAAAATGTTATGTGAAAAATATCATTTACCACATATTTCAACTGGTGACTTGTTAAGAAGTGCGGTTGAAAATGATGACGAGCAAGGAAATTATATAAAACAACAAATGAATTTAGGAAAATTAGTTAGTGATGATATTATAATAAGCTTAGTTGAAAAACGTATTCTAGATAATGATTGTGCTAATGGATATATATTAGATGGTTTTCCAAGAAATTTAACACAATTAAAGAAGTATGAAAGTTTTTTAATCAATGAAAATAAAGATTTAGGAGTCAATATTTTACTTGATATATCATATGAACAAGCTAAAGGTCGAATATTAGGACGTGTTTCATGTCCAAAATGTGGAACTGTATATAATATTTATACCAGTGATGCTAGACCAAAAGTATTTGGAATTTGTGATAAATGTGGTTCTGATTTAATAAGAAGATCAGATGATACAGAAGAAGTTTTCAAAGAAAGATATGCAACATATTTAAATGAAACTAAACCTGTTGCTGACTATTTTAAATCACAAAATAGATTGCATGTTGTCGATAGTAGTATCGAAATAAGTAAAGTATTTGAACAAATTGAAAGGATATTGGAAAAGGAAAATGATTAGTATAAAGAGTGCTAGAGAAATTGAATTGTTAAGAATTGCTGGTGAAATAACAGGTGATACTCATAAGTATTTAATACCTTACATTAAACCAGGAATAACGACAAAAGAATTAGATGAATTAGCATATAATTATATTATTAGTCGTGGAGCAACCCCATCTTTTAAAGGTTATGATGGATTTCCTGGAACAATTTGTACTTCTATTAATGAAGAAGTTGTACATGGTATTCCTAAGAAGCGTAAATTAAAAAATGGTGATATCATTTCAATTGATATAGGTGCTTGTTATAAAGGTTATCATGGTGATTCAGCTTGGACTTATCCAGTTGGAGAAATAAGTAAAGAAAAACAATATCTTCTAAAACATACACAACAAGCTCTTTTTGAAGGATTAAGTGTTATTAAAGATCATATTAGAGTTGGAGATATTGGTCATAAAATTGAAGAATATGCTTTAAAACATAATCTAGGTGTAGTAAAAGAATTAGTTGGTCATGGAGTAGGAACAGATGTTCATGAAGAGCCAGATGTTCCAAATTATGGCAAACCAAATTCTGGACCAATTTTAAAAGAAGGTATGGTTATTGCTGTTGAACCAATGTTAAATTTAGGTACGGCCGATATTTTTATGTTAGATGACGATTGGACTATTATAACAGCCGATAATCAACCATCAGCTCATTTTGAACATACTGTCTTAATTACTAAAGATGGATATGAAATTTTAACAAAGAGGTGAGAGAATGGCAAAGCAAGGTGCTATTGAAGTAGAAGGTAAAGTAATTGAATGTTTACCAAGAGGATTATTCAAAGTTGAATTAGAAAATAAACACATTGTAATTGCTCACGTTTCTGGTAAAATCCGAATTAACAATATTCGCATTTTACCAGGTGATACAGTTGTGTTAGAATTATCAGAATTTGATTTAACACGTGGGCGTATAACCTATAGGAAATAGTAGGAGGGATCTTAATGAAAGTAAGACCATCGGTAAAACCGATATGCGATAAGTGCAAAGTAATTAAAAGAAAAGGGAAAGTAATGGTTATTTGTGAAAACCCTAAACATAAACAAAAACAAGGTTAATATAGGAGGTGTTTTATGGCACGTATAAATGGTGTAGATATACCAAATAATAAAAGAATTGAAATTGCCTTAACATATATTTATGGTATTGGAAGAAGCTTATCAAATAAAATTTTAGCTGATGCTAAAGTTGATATTAACAAAAGAGCTGGCCAATTAAGTCAAGAAGAATTGGTAAGAATTCGTGATGAAGTTTCTAAATATACTACTGAAGGTGATTTAAGACGTGAAGTAAATATGAATATTAAAACTAAAATGGAAATTAATTGTTATCAAGGAACACGTCATAAAAAGGGATTACCAGTTAGAGGACAAAGAACAAATCGTAATGCAAGAACTCGTAAAGGTAAAGGAAAAGTAGTTGCTAATAAGAAAAAATAATAGTTAACTAAAAAAGGAGGTTAAGTAAATGGCTTATAAACCAAGAAAACGTAAAGTTAAAAAGAATATTCCAGCTGGAAAAGCATATATTCATTCAACTTTTAATAATACAATTGTTACTGTAACAGATTTAGAAGGGAATGCTATAAGTTGGGCATCTGCTGGAACTTTAGGATTTAAAGGAAGTAAAAAATCAACTCCATATGCAGCTGGTATGTCAGCAGAAGCTGCTGGAAAAGTTGCTGCCGATATGGGTATGAAAACAGTTGAAGTTTATGTAAAAGGACTTGGCTCAGGTAGAGAAACAGCAATTCGTTCATTACAAACAGCAGGTTTAGAGATTACTTCAATAACAGATGTAACACCAGTACCACATAATGGATGCCGTCCACCAAAACGTCCACGTGGATAAAAGAAAAGGAGTGTTTAATAATGTTAAATTTTGAAAAACCAATATATAAAATAACTGAATATGTCGAAAATAATAATTATGGTAAATTTGAATTAGAACCACTAGAAAGAGGATTTGGTACTACTATTGGTAACGCTCTAAGAAGAGTTATGTTATCAAGTATGCCAGGTAGTGCAATAGTTGCAATAAAAATTGAAGGAGTTATGCATGAATTTCAAACTATTGATGGTGTTGTTGAAGATGTAACATCGATTGTTTTAAATTTAAAAGATGTAGTAATTAAAAATCATTCTGAAGAGAAGAAAGTAATTAAGTTATCTGCATCTACAGAAGGAGAAGTAAAAGCAGGAGACATCGAATGCGATTCTGATATTGAAATTATGAATCCAGATAAAGTAATTGCGACATTAGCTAAAGGTGGAAAATTAGAGATGGAAATGATCGTTGCTAATGGTAGAGGTTATGTTCCATCTAATGAAAATAAAATTCATATTGAAAATAATAAAATAGGTTATATCCCTATTGATGCATTATATTCGCCAATTGAAAGAATCAGTTATGAGGTTGAAGATGCTCGTGTTGGTCAAAATGCAAATTATGATAAATTAATAATGAATGTTTATACAAATGGATCAATTAAACCAGAAGAAGCAATGGCTTTAGCTGCCAAAATTTTAATTGAACATTTAAATATTATTACTAATTTAAGTGAAATTGCTGATACAACAGGTATCATGAATGCTAAACAAGAAGATAGCAAATTAAAGAAATTAGAAACATCAATTGATGATTTAGATTTCTCAGTTCGTGCATATAATTGTTTAAAAAGAGCAGGAATAAACACTTTAGGTGATTTAACTGAAAAAACAGAATTAGAAATGATGAAGGTTCGTAATTTAGGTAAAAAATCTTTAAAAGAAGTTATTGATAAGATTAAAGAAATGGGACTTAAATTCCGTGACGAAGACTAGAAGTTAGGAGGAATTTTTATGTACAGAAAATTAGGACGTACTAACAAACATAGAAGAAGTATGCTAGCTAATTTGACTAAAGATCTTATAATGAATGAAAGAATTGAAACAACAGAAACACGTGCTAAAGAAGTTCGTAAATTTGTTGATAAGATGATTACATATGGTAAAGATGGATCTTTAGTAGCAAGAAGAAAAGCATTAGCGTTCTTACATAACGACGAGGAAGCTGTTAAGAAAGTTTTTGATGATTTAGCAAAACGCTATGCTACTAGAAATGGTGGATATACAAGAATTTTAAAATTAACTGAACGTAGAGGCGACGATGCACTAATGGTTATTTTAGAATTAGTGGAAACAGATGCAAAATAAGCATCTTTTTTTTGTATATATTTTTTAATATTACTGAATAATATATTTAAAATATAATTAATAATATATAAATAATTAATAAAAATGTAACTAAAAATATAGATATATATAAATATAAAAAAATTAAATAATAATTAGGATAAATATATATTAAAGCATATTGACAATATATTATTTGTATGTTATATTTTATATATAAAAATTGGAGGTAGTATTAAAAATGAAAAAAAATTTCAAAACAAAAAATAAAGGATTTACATTAATAGAATTATTAGCAGTAATTGTAATACTAGCCGTAATTGCATTAATAGCCGTACCCCAAATATTGAATATCTTAAATAAGGCAAGATTAAGTGCTGCTGAGGATTCAACAAGTGGTATTATCAAATCAGCTGAGAATTATGTAACAAGTTTTATGTTACAAAATAGTGGAGGCTTTCCAGAAGGAACACTTACTTTTGAATGTAGTAATGATGGCTGTATATTACAAAATAATTTAGATGATAGTTATAATATGGACAATTTAACTAAATTAGATTTTAAAGGAACAAAACCAACAAGTGGAACAATAACAATAAGTAATAGTGGACAAAATATATTAACAACAAATTTAAATATTAATAATTTTACATGTTTATATTCAAAAGGAAAAAGTAGTTGTATTGAAAAACAAGAAATCAAAGAAAATGGAACAAAAGTTTATTTTAATCCAGTTGAAGGTAAGCAATGTAGTGAAGATGACTATACTGAAGACCAAAGTAAAACTGGTGTAAAAGAAGGATGTATGCAATGGTATATCTTTAATGATAATGAGGGAAGTGCTGTTTATACTTTAATATTAGACCATAATATAACAGGCACAGCATGGAATTCAAATGGTAATAATTTGGATGGCCCAAAAGAAGTATTAGAAGCATTAAAAGATTCAACAACTACATGGTCAGATGAACTAATATCACCAATGCCTTACACAGCAAGTTGGAGATTAAATAATGAATCACATTCATATACAATAGATTGTTCAACATATGGAAATAAAGCAAGATTAATAAGTGCCGAAGAAATAGCAGAAATAACAGGAGCAAGTAAATCAACTGACGATGGAGGAATAGGCTGGAAATTGCAGAGTGTGGCTTGGTTTTATTTAGATGGTGCAGAAAGCGATGATGCAAAATGGCAAACCCAAGTAGCAAATTCAAGTAAAAAGAGTAAATATGCATGGTTGTTTGATAATACAAATAATTGTACAAATTATGGATGTAATGTAGCCCAAAATGGAAATGAAGGATATTGGACTTCTTCAGCGAATGCTGGTGACTCTACTAGCGCGTGGCGTGTGTACTACTATGGCCAATTGGCCGGCCACTATATCTACGACGCTAACAATTATGGTGTGCGCCCAGTTATAACAGTAAATAAATCTGACCTTCTTCAATAGAAGGACATATAAAAAATAAAGGAAAAGAATAAAAAGATAATGCAAAAAAACTAAAAACAAGGAAAAAATGTAACCCCTTGCTACCGAAGGAAGCAAAGGGTTGTCAAAAGTATCGTCTACGTGAAAATAATGAAAATTATTTTCGTGTAAACAGTTAAAAACACTGACAAGTATATGTCATGACTGCTGAAAAAAATTTACAAAAATTACTGTAAATAATTCAGTAGTTTTTTATATATTAGGAATTTTCTTCTAAAAAATGTTAATTAAGTATTGACGAACATAATTTCGCATGTTATTATGTTAATACATTCTTGGTGGTGATAGTCTGAAAAACAATTGTTTTCATGACTATGTGTGCCTTGAACGAAGTGAAAGGAATATGTGGTTAACATGATAATAAATAAGGCATATAAGTTTAGATTATATCCTAATTGTGAACAAAAAATATTAATAAATAAAACATTTGGTTGTACGAGATTTATATATAATTATTATTTAAATAAAAAACAAGAACTATATAAAAGTGAACATAAAAATCTAAATGCTTATGATTGTATTAAAGATATAAAGAATTTGTATGATGAAAGACCATATTTAAAAGAAGTAGACAGTTGTAGTCTAAGGTGTGCTTTATTTGATTTAGATAATGCTTATCAAAAATATTTTAAAGAAAAAATAGGTTTTCC
>CANQIS010000030.1 GCA_947624115.1 uncultured Bacilli bacterium | reverse complement strand
TTCAACTATTTTTTATGTCTTAACTAATTATTATAAAAATATAATTGAGCATGAAGCATTCAATATTTCTTTAATAGTTATTTTTATTTCAACTTTAATTTTAATTTTAGATAGAAATAATAAGTTGTTAGGTAATATGTTGAATAAAAGAGCTTTATTTTTTGTTCTGTTTCTGGCTCTTTTATTTATAATTATGTTACCAATAAACAAATTAATAAATAATTTAATGTTTTATAAAAAAATTTTTAATGATATTTATTGTTTGTTTCACGTTATTGTATTTATTATTTCGTTATTTATTTTGTTGTTAAAATTATTTAATTATAAAAGTTGTAATATAAAGTATAGTGATGTTAAAATCAGAAAGAAATGTATTTATTTTCTTATGTTATGTTTTAGTGCAATAATATTTATATATATGTTTAGTAGTACTACAGGTTATTATGATAACGATTTTATTTTGATTTTTGAAAATAATATATCTGAATTATCTAATTGGCATACATATGCTTATGTGTTTTTGGTTTCTATTATTAAATATTTGTTTCATTCTACTTTTTTTATTGTATTAATTCAATCATGTTTATGGTTATTTGCTTTATATTATTCATTGAAAATTATAGATAATAATACTAAAAATTATATTTTGTTGATTCTTTTTGCGATTATGCAGATACTATTATTAATAGGTTTTAAACAAGTTACATATTTATGGAAGGATACTATTTTTTCGATTGGTGTTTATCTCTTGGTTTTAGTTATGTTGGATGTTGTTTTATCTAGAAATATTTTTATAAAACAAAATATTATATTTTTTATAGCTGGTTTTATAGTAGCAAATTTTCGTCATGCAGGAATATTTGTTGTAATATTAATTCTCTTTTTGCTAATAATATTTTTTAAGAAATCTTTAATTTTAAGAGAAAATATATCGTTACTGGTTATTGGATTATTTTCAGTTTTTTCATTTTTTGTAATTTTGTTTATTGGTGATAAGACGGTTGGATCGAAAATGCCTAAATATGTTTCTTATACAGTTCCAATTTATCAAGTTGGATCATTTGTAAATGATGGTTATAAATTTCTGGATAGTGATATTAATTATTTAGAAACATTATATCCATTGTCTTTTTGGAAACAGAATTATTCTAAATATGATGGCGATGCTTTAGCTAGACTATGGCATTTACCAAGTATTTATTATGAAAATTTAGATAATTTTAATTATTCAAAACTTTTAGGTTTAAATATAAGAATGCTAATGGATAAACCAGGCCTTTATTTTAAGTCAATATTAGAATTAGAAAATACTTTATGGCAAATTACACCAATTGAAGATGCTAAATATGGCTTTTTTTGGAATGATATATATTTACCAATTAATTTTAAATTAAATGGATCGGATAGAACAATAAAATATGAACAAGGTATTACTTATAATATTGTTGATTGTTTGGAAAAAGTATTGTTTGATAATAGCTTTTTATTTAGTTTAAAAAGTCGTGGAGGATTTGCTGTTTATGTTTTAATATTTTTAACTGTTTTATGTATTTATAAAAGACAATATAAATTAATAATCCCTATTATTCCTTTGATGATATGGTGGTGTTTGTTATTTATTAGTATGCCACTTAGTATAGTAAGATATATTACAGTTTTTATAATATCGTGCCCAATTTTGTTATTGATTATTTTAAATTCAGATGATAATTATGTAAGTAAAAAACGTCTTTGCTAGACGTTTTTTAAACTATATGGTAATTACCATTTGTAAATTGATTTGAATTTATATTTGTGGTACTAATAGTGTTAATTGAACTTTCAAGTTTAGAAACTCGTGTTTCTAAATTATTGATTTCACGTTGAAGTTGATTCATTTGTTGTTCAATGGTATTGGAACTTATATTTCCTTGATTGGTAGTATTTATGTATTCAATAGGCATTTGGACATTACCTGGTGCCATTAATGGAGGCATTATTCCGGGATTTATCATTCCTTGAAAATTTTGAGTATATGGCTGATATACTGGGTATGGTGCCATATTACAATTTCTATCTTTTTTCACTTTACACTCTCCTTTAATTATTCTAATTAATTATATGCTATTGTCATAAATATGTGATATAATTAGATAGAATGTAGGTGATTAGATGCGACTTAGAAAGGTAAAATTAGCAGAGGAAATTATAAGTGGTTCTAATTATATTTTAAAAGATATTTTGAATTATAAAGGAAAATATAATAATTTGTTTGGTAATAATAATCCTATTCATGTTGAATTAGGTATGGGAAAGGGTAATTTTATTATTAATAATGCTCTAAGGTATCCAAATATTAATTTTATTGGTATAGAGAAGTATGATAGTGTTTTAGTTAGAGCCATTCAAAAATTAGAAGGTGTGAATTTACCCAATTTACGTTTAATTCAAATGGACGCAGTTGATATAAATAATGTTTTTAGTAATGAGATAGATTGTTTATATTTAAATTTTTCTGATCCATGGCCTAAAAAGAGGCACATAAATAGAAGATTAACAAGTGAAGTTTTTTTGAAAAAATATGATAGTTTGTTTAAAAAAAGTAAAAGGATTGTTATGAAAACAGATAATCGCCATTTTTTTGAATTTTCATTGAAATCTTTAATTAATCATGGTTATAAAATAAATAATTTAAGTTTAAATTTGTATGATGATGATTTATCTTTGAATATTCCAACGGAATATGAGATGAAATTTGTAGCTAAGGGTATGATAATATATTATATTGAAGTAATTAAATAAAAAAACTTTATTTAATTGGTGATATTTGTTATACTAATAATATAGAGTGATGAATATGAGAAAAGTAATAAAAATTTTAGGATTGATAATATTTGTAATTTTATTCTTTGTTTTTCTTTTTACAAGATGGTCTTTTTATGGAATTCAAGGGAAAAGTATTTTTGAACAAATATATGATGAGTTGAAAAATTTTACAGTTGTGAGAATTGATACAAATAGTATTGATAATATTATAGATGTTGTTTTATCTAAGGATAATAAATTGTATAATCGTGTTGGTAAAGGTTATAAGTATTATGTACCACGTGGAATGAATTATATTGATACAACGGAGCTTAATGATAAATTATATTCAAATGGTTATTATTATTATTTATATATAGATGTAATTAGTTATTATAATAAAATTGCTTTTAATTATAAGGAAAATCCAAATGCTTATTTTTCACGTGAAATAAATATTAATGATAAAAAAGGATATTTGGAAATAAATAAGATTGATAATCGCTATTTAATAGAGTTTATGTATAATTATGCGAAAATAGAAGCTTTTGTATCAGAAGAGGATATAAATGATGTTATTCTTAATTCTACTTATATTTTATCGACGATTAAGTTTAATAAAAATGTGATAAAACTGATGTTAAAAGATGAATATTTTGTAAATAAAGAGGAACAATACGATATATTTACGTCAAAAGTAGAATCTACTAATAATTTGGAATATAGCAATTAAGAAATAGGGAAAAAGGTGATTTAAATGGGATTGTTAGATAAATTTAAGAATATGTTTACTGAAGAGGTTGAAGAAGATGAAGAAGTTGAGGAAAAGGTAGTGCCACCTAAAGTTTATGTTAATGAGCCAGTTGAATCTAAAAATAAGGTGGTTGTTGATGAAAAAAAAGTTGCACCACCTAGTAGAGTAACTCCAACGAGAGTAACTCCACAGTTAGATGATGATATTATTGTAAAAAAGTATGAACCTGTTAAAAAGGAATTGGAGATAAAAAAGGAAGAAAAGGTAAAACCAGTTGTGGAAGATCCTAAACCATTAAAAAGGGAGGAAAAATTTGTATTTCCAGTTTATTTTGATGATAAAGATTTTGAAAAAATAGAGAAATCTAAACCAAAGGTCGAAGAAAAAAAAGTTCCTGAAAAAAAAGATGTTTATGGTACAAAAATAGAGAAAAAGGAACCATCTAGAGTATTTACACCAACGCCTATTATTTCACCTATTTATGGAATTTTAAATCAAAATTATCAGCAGGAAAATATTGTAACAAAAAGAGTTACACATTCAGAATATCGTGATCCTTCTAAGCCAATAACTATTGATGAAGTAAGAAAAAAAGCTTATGGCAATTTAGAAAATGAAATTGAAGCTGCTTTATTAGCTAAATCGTCAATTTTTATGGAACCGGAAAAGGTTGAGGAAAAGGAAGAAAGTAAAAATAATTTGTTAAGTGATTTGGTTGATGATAATAGTGAATATAGTAGTGTTGATGATTTTTTAAATTCTCCAACTGATGAATATGAGGCTAAACATAAGCAAGATGATGATTTTAATATTAAAAAGACTAATAGTAATAGAAGTTCTAGTAGGTTAGATCAATTATTAAAAGATGATGATGACGATGATAATTTATTGGAAGATTATATTATGAATAATAATGATGAAAATGTTGATAATAAAGATGATGAAGATTTAACACAAAGTGATTTGTTTAATTTAATTGATTCTATGTATGAGAAAGGGGAAGAAGATTAATGGATGTTATGTATGATGTTTTTCCTATCATATTATTTATTTTAGCAACTATATTATTAGTAGTATTAATTATTTTGGCAATAAAGATGATCGATACTTTAAAAAAGGTTGATAGAGTAGTGGATGATGTAAATGATAAGGTAAATAAGTTAGATGGAGCTTTTAATATTATTGATACATTAACTGATACTTTATCGGGGATAAATGATCGAATTGTTAATTTTATTGCCAATGGTATTAGGAATTTTTTTAAAAGAAGAAAAAGAAAAGGAGAGGATAGTTATGAAGAAGAATAATTTAGAAAAGAAGAAAAGTGGTATAGGTAAATTTATATTAGGTGCTGGGGTTGGAGCAACTTTAGGAGTTTTGTTTGCACCTAAAAAAGGTAGTGAAACAAGACATGAATTAAAATTAAAAATGGATGAGTTGATTGATAAATTAAAGAATGTTGATGCTAAAGAGGTAAAGGAAAATATTGAGGCAAAAATATTTGAAATTAAAACTGAATTGGAAGATTTAGATAAAGAAAAAGTTTTGAAGATTGCTAGACAAAAAGCTAATGATATTAAAGATATGGCTGAGGAATTAGTAAATTATGCGATTGAGAAAGGTACTCCTGTATTAGAAGATGCTGCTGTTGCAGTACGTGAAAAGGCAATCGAAGTTACTAAAGAAGTATTATGTAAGCTTGAGAAAAAAGAAAAATAAAAAGACAACTTCTGTGAATATTCATGGAAGTTTTCTTTACATTTGGTATACTATAAATAATATAAAATTTTGGTAAAATTTGAAAATTGTGATTATTTATAGTATAATTAGTATTATCGAGGTGGAAATATGAAATTTGTTGAGTTTATAAAAAAGCATTGTTTTTTAGTTGTAACTTTAGTTATTATTTTAATTATATTAGTTGCAGGTATAATTGTTGCGAAAAATTTTTTATTTTCTAGTAGTGGTAATGCTTTTGGAAATCGTTTAGATGGAATAGAGGAACATGAAATTACTTCTGATAATGTTGATAAAATAAAAAGTGAACTTGAAGGATTAGATCAAGTTGTAAGTGTGTCTGATAATATTGTTGGACGTAGAGCTGATTTTATTTTAACGGTAAAGGCAGATGTTGATGTAATTAGTGCTCAAGGATTGGCTGATAAAATATTAGAATTTTTAGAAGATGATCAAAAAAGTTATTATGATATTCAGGTAATGGTTGTTAATGAAGATGCGGAAAATCAAAATTATCCAATAATAGGATATAAACATAAATCTAAAGTTGGCTTTAGTTGGTAAAAGTTGGTGTAATTATGAAAAAGAATAAAATATTGTGGATAACTATTGCAAGTACTTTGGTAATTGCTATTGGGATTGTGGTTTATTTATTTGTAACAAAGGAAGATAAAGTTAGTACTTTAAATATATTAGAGAAACAATGGATTGAAAGTAATAAAAATCAGCGTTTTGATTTTTCAGTAATTTCGGATATTCCGATTTTTAGTTATGATGGAGAAGGAATCTTTTTAGATTTTTTAGATAATGTTGAGGAAGTAACCGGTTTGGAATTTAATCGTATTTCAGTGAATTTAGGGGATGAATCAACTACTGATTATGGTTTTAAAATTGTTGATGAAGTTGGCGAAGATGACATTTTGGTTTATGAGGATGATTATGTTATTGTGTCAAATTTAGGTGTTAGATATGAGGATATCAGTCAACTTGATAATGTTTTATTGGGAGCGTTGAATCGTGAAGTTTCACAAGTTTCTTATTATTTAAATGGAGCAAATGTATCCTTTAAAACGTGTGATGAGGTTGAGGGTTTATTTGCTGGTATTCAAAATGATCCAGAAAATAATATTGTTCCACTAGTTGACGCTATTGTTTTACCAAAGACACTTTATTTGGATGAAGTGTTGAAATATAAGGATTATAATGTTACTTATACAGTTACTGATATGTCTAAAAAAATCGTTTTAACTTTAGGTGATAATGAACATTTAAATAATATATTAACTAAATATTATGAAAAATGGTCGGAAGAAAACTTTGTTAAAGAATATAATGATTATTTATTGAAGCTTTATTTTAAGGTAAATGAAATTAATGAACAACATAAGGCAAAATTTACTAGTAAGCAGTATGTTTATGGTTTTGTAGATAATGCACCATTTGATATGGTTGATAATGGTATTAATTATAATATTATTAATAGTTTTAAAGATTTTGCTGGTGTTGATATAGTATTTGAAAAGTATAATTCTTATGATAATTTGATTGATGCATTTAATGAAAATAAAATTGATTTTATGTTTAATAATTTTGGTGAAACAAGTTATAATATTGATATTTTAAAGACAGTTTCTAATTATGATGAATCATTTGTTGTTATGGCTAAGAATGATAGTAATTTAGTTGTTAATTCGGTTAATTCTTTAGCTAATAAAGATATTCATGTTTTAGCTGATAATAAGATTGAAGCATATTTTAATACACAAGAATTTAATGTAGAAGGTCATAAAAATATTGAACATTTAGTGTCTAATATCGATAATGATGATTTAATAGTTATAGATTATTATACTTATAAGTATTATTTAGATAGTTATTTAAAAAATTATGATGTGAAATATATATTTAATTTAGATGATGATTATAATTTTATTGTAAGAGATATTATTGATAATACTGATTTTTATAATTTATTTAATTTTTATTTATCGCTTTTGAATGATAAAAGGATGGTTAATGCAAATTATAATTTAAGTATTACAGAACCGATAAATACTTTTAATTATCGAATAATTATTTTAATTGGTTTGATAATAATAGTGTTAATAGTTATTTTAATAATTTTATTATGTTTAAAAAAGAAAAAAATAAGTAGCAATTTTTCAAAGGATGATAAGATTAAATATATTGATTTATTAACATCGTTAAAAAATCGTAATTATTTGAATGAAAATATTGAAAAATGGGATGCTAGTGAAGTATATCCTCAAACAATTATTATTGCTGATTTGAATAATGTTACTTATGTAAATGATAATTATGGACATAATGAAGGCGATAATTTAATTAAAGAAGCTGCAAATATTTTGATTAAGAATCAGATTGCTAATTCAGAAATTATTAGGACTAATGGTAATGAGTTTTTAATTTATTTAGTTGGTTATGAAGAAAAACAAATTATTTCATTTATTAGAAAATTAAATAAAGAATTTAAAGAGTTAGCACATGGATTTGGTGTAGCATTAGGATATAGTATGATAAATGACGCGATAAAAACGATTGATGACGCAATTAATGAAGCTACTTTGGAAATGCGTAATAATAAAGAAGAGGCAAATAATTAGTATTTGCTCTTTTTGAAAAGGAGATTAAATGAAAAAGAGAATAAAGGCTATTTTAAAGAAATTATATAAAATTGTTATGAAACCAGAAATGTTGATTTTACCAGCAAATTTAGCTTTCTTTTTGGTTTTGTCAGTAATTCCTATTATTGTTTTGATTGGTTTAATTGCGTCTACTTTTTCAATTTCAATAGATTATATAATTGATTTTTTAAATAGTAATTTACCATCTCAAATTGCAGATATTTTTATTACTTTTATTGATGGTAAGGGAATTGATTTTAATGTTGGTTTTTTTACGATAACAGCGTTTATTTTGGCTTCAAATGGTCCACATTCGATTATAGTAACATCTAATACTTTATATAATTTTAAACAGGGAAGTTATTTGAATAGACGTATAAAAGCACTTATTTTGACGATATTATTAGTATTATTATTTATTTTTATAGCGATTGTTCTTGCGTTTGGTAATATTATTTTAAAGGCTATTTTTGAAATAGGTATTTTAAAAAATATTTCTCAATTAGTTTATTTATTATTTGTATATTTAAAATGGCCAATTGCGTTTTTTATTATATTTTTTACAGTTAAGCTTATTTATACTATTGCTCCGGATAGTAATATTCCTAGTAGATGTGTAAATAAGGGCGCTATTTTTACAACATTAGGTTGGATTTTAGTAACTGCAATATATTCATATTATGTATCGCATTTTTCTAAATATGATATATTTTATGGAAGTTTATCTAATATCATTATTTTAATGATGTGGATTTATTTTTTATCGTATATTTTAGTTTTGGGGATTGCAATTAATAGTAATTCTTATAAGATGGAAAAAATTGATAGTATAGAAAAAAAATAAGTATTTATAATATTAGTAGATACATATGTGTTACCAGTATGTATTTAGGTATAGATTATTGCCGTATCTTAGTCTAGTTTTAATATATAAACTAAAGAAGTATGGATAATAGGTAAATTCTCCTTTTTTATATTTAATAAGGACATTAATAAAGTTTAATGTTCTTTTTATATAAATTTTTTTTTGATTTTGGTTCTATTATAGATAAATACTAATAAATGTGATAAAATATAAATGTAATACAGCTAGGGAGGAATAAATATGTGTGGATTTGTTGGATTTGTTGATAAAGCCAAAAATAAAAAAAATATAATTAGGGAAATGGCTAATTTAATAAAACATCGTGGGCCTGATTCTGATGGGTATTATTGTGATGCGAATGTGGCCTTAGGTTTTAGAAGATTAAGTATAATCGATTTAAATAATGGAAGTCAGCCAATTTATAATGAGGATAATACAAAAGTAATTGTGTTTAATGGTGAAATTTATAATTATCAAGAATTACGTGAAGAGTTAGTAAAAAAAGGACATCATTTTAAAACAAAAACTGATACAGAAGTATTATTACATGGTTATGAAGAGTATAAAGAAAAATTATTATTGAAGTTAAGAGGAATGTTTGCTTTTGTTATATATGATACAAATAGTAAAGAATTATTTGCGGCAAGAGATTTTTATGGTATAAAACCATTTTATTATTATAAAAATGATGATGAGTTTTTATTTTCCTCAGAAATTAAAAGTTTTTTGGCACATCCAAATTTTAAAAAGGAATTAAATAAAGAAATGTTAGAGGATTATTTAACTTTTCAATATAGTGTTGGTGAGGATACTTTTTTTAAAAATGTTTATAAATTAAGACCTGGTCATTATTTAAAATATAAGAAAGGCCATTTGGAAATAAAAAAATATTATGAGTTGAAATTTGAAAGTGATAATACGAAAACGTTAGAAGAATGGGAAAAAGGTATTAGAGAACATTTAAATGATTCTATTTTAGCGCATAAAATTAGTGATGTTGAGGTAGGTTCGTTTTTATCAAGTGGAGTGGATTCTTCTTTAATTGCAACTTTAAGTGATGTTGATAAAACTTTTACAGTTGGTTTTGAAAATAAAAATTATAGTGAAATTGATTATGCTAAAGATTTATCAAAGAAAATTAAAACTAACAATATTAGTAAAGTTATTACTAAAGAGGAGTATTTTGATGCGATTCCTAAAATTATGTATCAGATGGACGAACCATTAGCAGATCCATCTTGTATTGCACTTTATTTTGTTGCAAATTTGGCTTCTCAAAATTTAAAAGTAGCTTTGTCAGGTGAAGGTGCTGATGAAATTTTTGGAGGTTATAATATTTATTCTGAACCATATACTTGGGCTTGGTATTATAAAATACCTTTTCCAGTTAGAAAATTAATTGGTAATTTTGCTTCGCTTTTTAAACATAAAAGAGGAATTAATTTTTTAATTAGACGTGGTCAAAAGTTAGAGGAACGTTATGTTGGTAATGCTTTTATTTTTAATAATAAGGAAGTTAAGAAAATTTTAGCTTATAAGCCTTATCATAATAATTATCAGCGTTTAACTAAGCCATATTATCAAAAGGTTAGAAAAAATGATGATGTAGTGAAAATGCAGTATATTGATTTTAATTTTTGGCTTATCGGTGATATATTGTTGAAAGCTGATAAAATGAGTATGGCAAATTCTTTAGAAGTTCGTGTACCTTATTTGGATAGAGTTTTAATTGATTATGCAAGACATATACCAACTAAATTTAAAGTTGATAAGAATACGACTAAAAAAGCTTTTAGAAAGGTTGCTAACGAGGTTTTAGAAGATAAAGTTTCTAATAAGAAAAAATTAGGTTTTCCTGTACCTATTAGAAATTGGATTAAAGAAGATGATATTTATAATAAAATAAAATTGAGATTTGAGCAAGCAACTGATTTTTTTAATAGTAAGGAAATTATTAAGTTATTAGATGATCATCGATTAGGTAAATATGATAATAGTAGAAAAATTTGGACTATTTATATTTTCTTAGTATGGTATGATAAGTATTTCGTGGAAATTTAAAATGTTTTAACTTTTTAGTGTTTTGAAATGCTATTTAATTTAGTTTTAGGGTGTTTTTTAATTAAAGAAATTAAAAATGTTGAGTTTTTTATAATAAATAATAAAAAAGTATTGATTTAACAATAAAAAAATGGTATTCTGTAAATGTAGGCTAGATAGCTTATATAATTAGGAGGTAAAAAATGACAAAAACAGATTTAGTAAATGCAATGGCAGAAAAAGCTGGTTTAACTAAAGCAGATACTGCACGTGCATTAGATGCAATGATTGAAAGCATCGAAGAAGGTTTAAAGAAAGTAGGAAAAGTTGCAATCACTGGATTCTGTACTTTCACTGCAAGAAAAAAAGAAGCTAAAACTGCACGTAATCCAAGAACAGGAAAGACTGTTCAAGTACCTGCAAAAACAGTTGTTACAATTAAAGCTGGTTCTAAATTAAAAGAAGCTTTGAACTAAGAGGTTAATAGCCTTTTTTTCTTTTTTATATGAATTTTAAAATCATTTTTATGAGGTGATTGTTATGTTAAATGAGGTTGTTGAAGTTTTAAAGAAAATAGAAAGTTATCATTTTGAAGCTTATGTAGTAGGTGGCTTTGTTAGAGATTTTTATCGTAATATTGAAAATTCTGATATTGATATTTGTACTAGTGCTAAACCAGAAGAGCTAAAAAAAATTTTTGGTGATAATATTACAAGTAATCAGTATGGTTCTTTGATATTGGAATTTAAGTGCAAAAAATATGAAATAACTACTTTTCGAAAAGAAGGTAGGTATCAAGATAATCGGCATCCTAAAATAATTAAATATGTGAAAAAATTAAAAATGGATTTAAAAAGACGTGATTTTACAATGAATGCGATTTGTCTGACTAGTGATTTAAATTATATTGACTATTTTCATGGTCGTGATGATATTAATAATAAATTAATTAGGATGATTGGAAAACCTGAAAAACGTCTTAAAGAGGATTGTTTAAGAATTTTAAGAGCAGTAAGATTTGCGACTGTTTTAGATTTTGAATTGGAAGAGAATCTAAAAAATGGTATTAAAACAACAGGTTTTTTATTAAATAATTTATCATATTTTTATAAGAAAAGAGAATTAGAAAAGATTTTTTTATGTTCTAATTTTAAAAAAGGTGTTTCATTAATATTAGAGTTAGGTTTAGATAAACCATTGGAATTAAAAAATTTAGATAAATTGGTATTTACATCTTCTTTAGTTGGGATTTGGGCTCAACTTGGTGTGGTTGATGTTTATCCTTTTTCTAATGCTGAAAAATATATAATTGATTCAGTTAATAAGTTGGATGAAAAGGATTTATTTGATCCACATATTTTATATAATAATCAGTGGACAGTTTTGAAGACATCTGCCGAGATAAGAAAAATTGATGTAAAAAGATTAGAAGATGCTTATAATAATTTACCAATCCATAGTCAAAAAGATATAAAGATTAGTTATAATGAAATTTCTGATTTTATTATTAATAGTCAACCTCAAGAAATATTAAAAGATATTGAACATTTAATTTTAAGTAAAAGATTAAGAAATGAACATAATGAATTGCTTAATTATATAAAAGAAAAGTATAATTAGTTTGTGAAAAACATACCTTATAATAGGGTGTTTTTTTATGAAGAGATTATTATTAATTTGTATAATGTTTATATTATATTTTATTATAATAAATTATAAAATAGCTAATGCTTTTATTGAAAAAATTGATTTAAGGTTAGCTGATGATGAGTTAGCAATAATATTTTTGAATTCTGATCATTATCAGTCCATTTTGTTAAAAGATAATGATATGACTAATTTATTGGCTTTGAATATTAAAAGTAGTAAAGATTTAAAAAAGAATGTTGATAAGTTTTTAGAAACGAAGTTAGATTATATATTTTTAGCTAATAATTCTAAATTGGATTTAGATTGTGGTGAAAAAGATATCTTGCATAATAATTTTACAATGAATAATTATACTATTAGACAGTTGGATAATATTATTGAATTAACGACTAATAATTATAATTTATGTATTTATGATGTTGGAGATAATGATAATATTTTAGATTGTGATTTTGTTTATTTTATGAATATGGATTATCAACTTGAAATAACTGAGAAATTAAAGGCTATTTTTTATGAAAAGAATATAAGTAATCAATTTAAAGAAAATACTTATATAAAATGGATTGATAATTATGAACTTGGTAGTGAGGCATATAATATTTTAAAGTTATCTAATAGTAGTTATGATATAATTACAATTCCTATTCAAAATTAATATACAAATAAATTAAAATTAGGTATAATAATTATGGTGATTTATGTATGATGGAAAAAGTTATTAATTTAATAGAGCAAGGAACAGTTAATTTACCAAAACTATTATTATTAAATTACAAGAATTTAAAAATTACAAGTGATGAATTGATTATTATTATATATTTATTAAATGAGAATGATATATTTAATCCAAAAAAAATTGCTGATGATTTATGTTTAAGTATGCCAGATGTTCTAGAAATAATTAGTAATTTACAGGAAAAAGGTGTTTTGGCAATTAGTGTTAGAAAAAATAATAATCTTAGAGAGGATTATATTGATTTTACAAATCTTTATAATAAATTGGCTTTTTTAGTTATAAATGAAGATGTTGTTAAAGATGATGAAAAGAAAGAAAATCTATTTGATTGTTTTGAAAAGGAATTTGCTAGAACTTTATCGCCTGTTGAATATGAATTAATTAATGGTTGGAAAGAAATAGGTTATAGTGAGGAAATAATTACGTTAGCACTTAAGGAAGCTGTTTTTAATGGGGTGAGTAATTTAAGATATATTGATAAAATTTTATATGAATGGAAAAGAAAAGGAATTAATACTAAGGAAGATGTAGAAAAAAATAAACAAAACTTTCAAAATAAGAATAATAAAAAGATTGAAAATAAAGAATTGATTGATTATGATTGGTTAAATGCTAATGAAGAATAGGATAATTGATTATTTAGATAGTTTATTTCCAAATCCTAAATGTGAACTTAATTATAATAAGGATTATGAGTTATTAATAGCAGTTATGTTAAGTGCACAAACAACGGATAGACGGGTAAATATGGTAACTGAAGTTTTATTTTCAAAATATCCTAATTTAGAAAGTTTATGTAAAGCTGATATTAATGATATTATAAATATTATTAAGCCTATTGGAACTTTTAATAAAAAGGCTATTAATATAAAAGAAATAGCTATTTCTTTATTAAATGATTGTAATGGTGTTGTTCCAAATAATCGAGATTACTTGGAAAGTTTAAGTGGAGTAGGTCGAAAGACGACTAATGTAGTTTTAAGTAATTTATTTAATGAGCCATGTATTGCGGTTGATACGCATGTATCAAGGGTTAGTAAAAGATTAGGTTTAGCAAGTGATAATGATAATGTTCGCCAAATAGAGGAAAAGTTATATAAAAAATTCCCTAAAAATAAATTAGGTAAATTACATCATCAATTAGTTTTATTTGGAAGATATAATTGTAAAGCAATTAAGCCAGAATGTACTAACTGTGAATTAAAATGTATATGTAAATATTATAAAAAAAAATACAAGTTTACAGAAAAATAAAAAAAGTAAAAAAATTATATTCCATTTTTACTTTTTTTATGTTATACTGTATATGATAATTTAGGCTAAAGCAAATTGTAGTAGTCTAATAAATAGTAAAGAGGGGATATTATGAATAAAGGATTAGAATTTATTGATGCAAATGATAATAATGAATTATTAGAAGGTATTGATGATAATGTATTAAATGATGATGATTTTTATGATAAGGAAATTATGGAAGTCGATGATAGTGCAAATTTGTTAGATGATGACTTTGAAGCAATTGGTGAGGATTTAAACAATGATAATTTTTCAAATTTGGTAGATTCTTCAAATGATAATTCTAATTTTGAACCAGTAGAATTTAATGATGAAACAGTTTCTAATGTTGAACCAGTAGTTGAGGCTCAAACTGTAAATAATAATGTAGAAAATAATTATGTTAATAATGAAAATAAAACGGTTTCAAATTCAAATTCGAATGTAAATTCAGATGTTTCGGTTATATCTAAAAATAATGTTTCTAATGATGATGTTTTGTCTGATTTTGATTCTTTATTTGATAATTTATATAATGATGTTGTTGGAGCCAATACTTTTATCTCAAATTTAATTGAAAAGAAAACATCATTAAATAAAAATGAGAAATCTTTGGAAGAAATTAAAGAAAAATTTGAACAAGAAAAGTCAGAATTTGATCGTTATGTTGCTGAACAAAGAAAATCAATTGAAAAAGAAAAGAAACAATGTGATGAATATGTTGCTACACAGCGTCAAAGATTAGAGAGTGAAGAAGCTAAATTTAATGAAGATGTTTTAGCAAAAAATACTGAATTGGAATTATTAGAACAATCTTTAAGTATTACAAAGGAACAATTAGATACAGAAAAGGAACAATTTGAAGCATATAAAAGAGTTGAAGAAGAAAAAATTAGAAATGATAAAAGTAAATTAGATTTAGAAAGAAATCAATTTGAAAAAGAGAAAGAATTAACACAAAAAGGTTTAAAAGAAAGACAAGATGAGTTATCTTCAAAAGAACAAGAATTTGCAAAATTTAAAGATTTAGAACAATCTAAATTAGAATCTCAAAAAGAACAATTTGAAAAGGAAACTAATATTACTCGTCAAAGCTTAGAGAATTCTCAAAAAGAACTTAGCTTTAAACAAGAACAATTTGCAAAATATAAAGCGGTTGAAGAGAAAAAATTAGAATTAGAAAATAAGAATTTATCTCAAAGCTGTGCAAGATTTAAAACTTTGGTTTCTCAATTTAATACAAGCTTTTCACAATTACCTAATGATAAGGAATAATTAAATGTCTGTTAGTAAAATAACTGAGGAAGATACAAAACTATTTAATGATAATGAAATTGATTTAGATAAGGATTTTATTATCGATAATAGTTTATCAACAAGTTCTAATGCTAGTGATACTAGTAATGATAAGGAACAGAATTCATCAAAAAGATCGATAGATATTGATAATATTTTTGAAAAAGCTAATAATAATGTTAAAGAAGCTACAAATATTTTTCAAAAAAACTTAATTTTAAAACAGCAATTAGAAGAAAAAATAAAAAAATTTAATACTGAAAAAGAATTATTTGAAAAAAATAAAGAACTCGAATATGAAAAAATTAAGGAAACTAAAAAAAATGCTTATGAAAAATTAAAACAAAAAAAATTGATTATAGAGAAAAGTATTGATGAATTAAAACAGCAGCAAGAAAAATTAAATGCTGAGAAAGTAGCTTTTCAGCAAAAACGTAAACAAGAATTTGAAAAAATAAAAGAAGAAAAACAGAAAAATATTGCTTATATGAAAGAAAAAAAACAACAATTAGAAGAACTTGAACGTGAATTACGATTTGAAAAGGAAAAGTTGAATGAAGAAAAAGAACAATTAAAACTTGATCGTATTCAGTGTGAAAGTGATAAAAGTGAATTAGCTAATAATTTGATTAAATTTAATGAATTAGTAGGTGAATTTACTATTGGAATAGAAAAATTTAATGATGAAAATTAGAAAGTCTTTCTTTCTTTTTTTATTTTATAGTTTGAAAATAAAAAAATAATCACTATATGTTTTATTATGAGGGATAATAGAATAATTGTATATAAAATAAAAATGTATAAAATTGCTTTCAATTTTAGTTAGTTAATGTAGTTATAGGCGTTGGTATAAAATTAGTAATAAATAATTAAAAAATTTTCAAATATAAAAATATTTGAAAAATTTTATTAAGTTATTTTAATTTTTTGATTTCATTAATAGTTAGGCCTGTATATTTTGTTATAATATTATAATCTAAATTATCTTGTAGCATCTTTTTAGCTATATCGTTTT
>CANQIS010000029.1 GCA_947624115.1 uncultured Bacilli bacterium | reverse complement strand
GATGTTTCTTCTTTAAATACAAATTTATATATTTCTTTATTTTGATTAAAATAACTAAAATTATCAAAATTTATTTGGATTATATTTTTACTTTCAATATAATCTTCATTCTCATTATATAAACTTGCCGATATTTTTTCGACATAAGCATCATTTTTAGCAAATAATCCTTCATAATAAGATTTATTCATTTCAAGATTAATACAAGTTTTGTCAATTTCAATAATGATATCACTACGCGATTTCTTATCATTTTTATTATTAATTAAAAATTCATTATTTTTAATAACAATATTTTTTAATTTACTTTTAGGAATACCAGTAACATAGTGAATAATATCTTGTAAATATTCAGGATTATTTTTATCTAACATAATAGCTTTAAAGATACAATCATAAACGCCTAACATTAATTTCTCATTTTTTAATTTTTCGATTTTCATCATCTCCTTCTATAATAAATATATAAAAAAAATGATAAAATCCTTTTTTTATGAGAAAGTTTTTAAATTTTTCATAAAAAAAGAGAACTATAAGTTCTCACGTTAAATAATAAACTAAGCAGGATTACAATTATTATTAATGAAGCAATCAAAACAACTTGTAAAGTTAGAATCATCACCATTTACTAATGATACAACAAATTGAACTAAAGCAACAACAAAGAATATTAATACAGCAATAATTAATCTTTTAACTAATAATCCCTGATTCTTCTTAATATCATCATCTTTTTGTGACATAACTGCTTTACCTAAATCAATTAAGCCAAAAATAACTACTAAAACAGGAATAACAATCTTTGCAATATTTACAAGTGATGAAATTGCAGTAGGTAAAGTTTCATCAACAGTAATTATATCGTCTCCACAAGTAACATTATTTAATATAAACATCAATTTATCCATAAAAACTCCTCCTAAACCTTATATTACATTAAAATTTCTAAAAAGTCAATAATTCCTTTTAAAATAAGCCTAAAATTTTATTCTTTTTTGTTGTTTCTTCATCTAAATCCACTTCAAACCCTAATTTTAATAAAAACCTACTTAAAGATTGAATATTACGTTCACGATCATCCAAAGGAGGTAAATTATAATATACTCTCGATTTTGCTTCATACTCAAATTCTAATATGTCTTGAGAACTAAGTAAACTTTTATTCAAAATTAATTTTTTATCATCTTTTTTCAATTTAGCTAAAATATTTCTATCCAACATCATTAATTTATTTAACTTAATAATTGATGGTTCAACTAAGTATAAAACATCATGGCATAAGCTTTCAGCCTGTTTACTTGAATTAATATCAACCAATAAAATATCTTTATCACTATACTTCACAATAGTATTGCCTATCTCATTACTAGTTGTATTAAACATATCCTTATCATTAAAATAAATAAAATCACGTTTATCAACTTCAACTGCAACTACCGAATAATGACGAGATAAAATTTTCTTAAGTAAATAAACTAAAGTTGTAGCACCAGCTTGCTTAGTTACATTCTTAACACCAATAACAGTAGTACCACGACCACGTGCATAAGTTTCACCACCATCTGATGGCTCATCATTCTTCTCGATTTCTAATTGATGAATATGTGCTACATCTCGATATGTATTTGGATGATTATACAAATACATAACACCTTCAACATTCTTAGTAAAATTATAAATTCCCATCGAAATTAACTTAGATAAATAGGCAGTCGATGAACTCTCAACATTATCATCTAAAATTAAAATTACCTTGTCCATATCTAAAGAAATAGAAAGTTTTTGCAAATTCTTAATATCCTTATAATCTTTAATTGCAGTAATATCAAGAATCATTCGTTGAAAGTAAAAATTTTGAAAAGTAGACACTATTTCTTCAACATCAAACTCACCAGTTAAAGATTTAATAATATCAATATCCAAGCCTTGCAACATTGCACTATATTTATTTGAAATTATAACGTTCATAAAATCACCCCTTACCTATCACCTAAATCATAAATTGTTTTTGTTTCCCCAGAAATAGGGAACTTTAAAGTTGTACCTATTACTGGAATATCAAAATACATATATGTAACAACCCTATAAAAATAACCTCTACTTGTTGGAAATGCATAAATACAATAATCAAAATTAGTCGAAGTAGTATCCATTGTAATAACACCATTAGTATTATCATAATCATGACAATTTTGTTCATAATAATTCAAATTTGTCTTTCTTCGATATCCTACCTTAGATAAAACTAATTCAACATCCCTCTTAAAATCGTCATTATATAAAAAATCAAAACTTGAAGCACTATTACTTAGACTATTTTCAGCATAAGTTTGAACATAGTTAACCAATCGATTTTTTACTTTACTTGCTCTAGAATAATTAATAGCAAAAGTCAAAATAAGTAAGGTTAAAAATGTAAAAGTTACAAATAATCCCATTACAAAGGCATTACCAATTGATTCTTTCATTATTATCCCCCACTATCTTAAACATGAACTACTACCGGCTACTCTATACGATAATAATACAGCATTATCATATGAATCAGACATAACAGTAACTTGACAATATTTATAACCATCGATCATTGTTGTTTCATTTACATCTAAATCATATTCGGTATAGCCTATTGATCCACCAGTAGTTGAAGATATATCTACATCTAAATAATCTCTTATAGATGATAAATTAGGTTCATAACCAGATGCAAAAGTTAAAACACCATTATGTTCACTCATATTTTGTTGTGCTAATGAATTCCACCTAGCACCAAGTAAAAATTGTTCTTCAACATCAGGAAAACTTTCTGGATTAAACTTAAATATCTTCCGAGTAACATTATAAACTGGAATTTTAAACCAATAATGAAATACTGGAAAATCAATATTAATATAAGATACTACACCATATTCAACATATCTGCCGTTCCATTCACGAGTAGCTACTGGCATAGCATAAATACAAAATTCATAATTATCGTTAAGAGAATCAGCATTTACTGCAAGTGCATTATATCCATTCCTCATAGGACAACTTCTTCTATTTACAACTGTCTGATAACCAATTGACATTAATTGTTGATCAATCTCGTTAGCAGACAATTTATTATAACCTTCATATTTTTCAATAGCATTTATAATTCTATTATTAACCTTAAAGGCTTTAGAGTAACTCATAGTTCCAGCCAAAATAGCAAAAGTTACTACTATAAATACAATTATAATATTATATAAAGCTACACTACCTAAACTTTCCCTCATGAGTTACTCCTTTCCGAAAGATTACTATTTACATTCACCATTTTCTGCTAAATCTGCTAAAGCTTGCGTTTGCCCACCAGGCAAAACACAATTTGACCCATCTACATATCCACCCGCATCAGTACAACACGCCCTATTTGCAGTAGACTTCATTAAACTATTAACTAATGGTGTAACAACAGCTACAACAACACCAATTAAAATTATTGCGACAACTGTTAAATTTGCTTCACCAGCTGCTTCTTTCATTATATCACCACCTTTATACTATCAAATTACATTTATATTATAACACAAATACATAAAAATATCAAAACATTATAAATTCATTAACATCATCATTGCGAATAACATTAATAACAAAATTCCACCACCAGTTGCAAATAACATCTGCATGGTCTTATTTTCCATTTTATCAAGACGATCTTTATATTTTTGCTCTCTTGATTTATTTTGAAGTGCTGAAACACTCTTAGAAAACATCAATAATTGTTCATGCTTATTTTCTTGCGAACCCAAACCTAAACGATATAAAAGACGCATCATACGCATAGAATCACGAACAGGATATTCTTTAGCAAAATCCATATAAGGATCAACCGAAGAATCACCTTCTTCAATTCTAGCAACTAATCTCTGTAAACCAGGTTTAAACATCTCAGGAGCTGTATCTATACTTCTAGATAAAGCAACTGGAACTGTATAATGTTGAATTAAAATTTCAAGACCTTTTAAATAATAAGGTAACATTAAATTAATTCTATACAAATTATTTTTATAATATTTTTTTAAACTTGAATATGGCATTTTATAAACTAAAAAACCAATAATTATTGAAGCAACAAAATATATAAAATTTAACTTAGATAAAAACATAAATATAATAAATACAATTACAATTAAAGCATTTCTAATCCTTATTCCAAACATTTTCTCAACATCAACATCATTACCATATTTTAAATTAAGTAAAAACTTATAATCATCTTCCATTAAAAATCTAAAATAAGGTTCAGTATCAGTAACAAACTTTCTAGTATCAATTTTATGATTATATTCCAATATAAACAATATAATAATAGCTATAATAACAAAATTCATTATTCAGCACCTACATTCTCATTATAATATTTCTCACCACTTAATAAGAAAAATGAATTAATAATTATAATTCCATGCAACAAAAGCTGAACTATAATATTATCTAACATGGCAATATAGGAACTAACACCTAACATAAATTGAACCATCATAACCAATAAATATAAAATGATACCAAATTGTAAAAATTTTTTATGAAATTGAGCTCTATCCATTCTATCACGATATACATTTTCAACTAACATATCTATATCAAGTGACATATTTTCCAAAGCTTCACTAGAATCCTTACTACCTTCATTAGTAATTTGTAAGAACAATTGATGCATATTCTTAACTGCATAATAATCGTATTTTTCATTCATATACTGCAAAGATTGATCAATTGTACCATTTTCATATGCCATACTAACCATTAATTCTACATCTGATTTAACAGGATCTTCCAAAGTACCAGATTGTAATACACCCTCTAGTGATTTAACAAAAGATTGAGTAACAGCAAATTCCATAATTGTATTTGTTGTATAAACCTGAATTTGTTCAAATATAAACTCACTATATACTCTCTTACAACGCAAATAAGTTAAATAAGGAATTACAGTTACTGCAAGTAAAGCATAAATAATTGAAACAATTATACTATAAAAATATAAATATGAAACTACAAAACCAAAAATTGCAAAAGTAACAATCTGAATAGTATATTGTCTAGGAGTATATTCCTGTCCTAATTCTTTTACTTTTTCACGAATAACTTTAAAAGAATATGGAGCAAATTTATCATAAATATTATTAAACTTTGTTGTAATAAACTTATAAACATCCCCACCAATATTTCTTCTATAAATAACAATAAAAATAATAATAGCGGCAATTATAAGCAACATTAAAGGACTCATTTTTCCCCTCCTTTATTCATCTAACAACTCCACGTCATCAACATTAGAAGTAACATTATTATTAATAACATTGTTGTTAATTACATTATTAGTAATATTATTTGAAATATTTTCTTCACCAGGCTTAATAACGTCTTTAGTTAAGAAAACACCTTGAGCATCCAAGTAATCAATTAAATATTGAGTTGGACTATTTCTAATTACTTTACCATCAGTATTTTTTCTATAAATAACATTATATTCTGGCTTATTATCACGTGTAACATAAAATTCTGTAACTTCAGCAATTTCACGAATAAATTTTTTTGTAGCTTTATCTTGATATCCTCTAATATAAACACCTATTTGAATATAACGATAAATAGAAGCTAAAAATTGTTCAATATCTTGATTAGTTTCTAGCAAACTATACATACGGTTAGGAATCGAAGAAGCTTTATCAGCATGAATAGTTGATAAAATATAATGTCCTGATGAAATTGAGTTACGAACAGCCATAACAGCCTCAGCACTACGAACCTCAGACAATAATATCCACTTTGGATTCTGACGCATACATGTAACCAGTACATCTGAATACGAAGCAATATTATTAGTTTTCATAGCAACAATATCACGATGTGGAAAAATTCGATCTAAATGCAATTCCAGAGTATCCTCTATCGTTATGATTTTTTCATTTTCACGAGTTTTAGAAGCTAAATACTTTACAAATTCCGTTTTACCAGAACCAGTTTCACCACAAACAATAATATTACAATGACCTAAAACACATTGTTCCAAAAAATCATGAATATCTAAAGTAATATACTTTTCATTCAAAATTTTTTCTTTTTCCAAACGTATTTTAGCAGGTGTCTTACGTATAACAACTGCGATTCCATTTTTTGCAATTGAATCATGAACAAAGTTCATACGAAGTTCAGCACTCTCAGCATCCAGAAATGGATGAGCCATATTAAAAGTTTTTCCCATTGCGTTAGAACACTGAAAGGCTAACTTTTCCATAAAACTATTATTAATTGCTGGATTTTCAACTCTAAAAATACCTTTAGATAAAGTTTTTAGCCATACTTGCCCACCATTACTATATGAAACGTCAGTAATATCATCTGTTTCCAAATATTCTTTTAACGGTCCAAAATCAATCGAACTAAAAACATTATCATTCATAATTACTCACCAACTACTGCATTAGGATCATTAACATCTTCTACAGGTGTTTCATCAATAACAATTGTATTAGCGTTAATAAAATCTCTTAAATATTGAGTACTAACTTCTGTAGTTAATTCTTCCTCATCAATTGTAGTTCCATGAGGTACTGGGAATAAAACTACAGACTTATTAGATAAATAACTTGCTTTTCTAAGTAAAATATGTATATCATCTGTTACACCAAAATACAAATATGCAGGAGTTCTATTAGTCGATGAATTTTCAAAAACATTATTACCAGAACCATCCTTAACAGCTAGTACACGAACATTCTCTAATAATTTACCAACCATAACTTCACCATTATCGACTGCTTTCATATAAATATCGATATAACTATCTGGAACAATTGCGTTTCCATAAGTAGTTGCTGTCGTAACAGGAAAGTTATAAGGAACCTCACCTTCTTTAATATTTGTAAACAATGCATCAGGCATATTATCAGCACTAACCACTGTTTCATTATAAAACATACTACCAGCTGGAATAACAGTATTAATTGCTGCGTACTTTCCAACAATCTTACCAGAAGCTTTAATTACATTATCAGAAACAGCAACACGTGGTACACTAATTGTTTTAATCATACTTTGTGTAATCAACGTTCTTGGTTGAATTGTTTGACTAGCTACAGGAATCTGTACAGGACTAGTAGCGCTCTTTATTTGAGCATTATAACCAAAATAAATTATACAAATAATAACAATAACACCTAATATTGTAACTGTATTTTTATTTGTAAAAAATCTCTTAACCCCAATAATAAAATTATTCATTCTTTTTCACTCACTTTCTTTAATATGGCTCTTCTAATATCGCATCTAATGTATTTGATACATCAAATGTAAATACTTGACCAGTTAAATTTGTACTTTCACTACTTGACAACCTAATACTAACCTTAGGTGGAACCTCACTAATATCCAAAATTTCTACCTTATAAGTTCTAGATAAATTAGCATTATCAGCGAATCTTCTAAGAAAACTCTCAGCAAATTTATCACCAATAATTTTAATATCACCACCTGCATGATAAGCAGCTAAGTCAACAGCGTCATACATAGCTGCTTCAGCAGTTTCTTTTAAAAGTGCATAATTATGTTCATCAGTATTTGTAAGAGATTGGAAGAAATAGATGAAAAATATCAATAAAATTCCAATTCCTACAATAAATATTCCCCAAAACGATTCTTTCATCTATTTAACCTCCCATGCTCCAACAAGCTTCATCACCAGTTCTAACAATTTGATATGTTTCAGTAATTTTTTCACAATAACCTTGAACGCCATTATCACCTGTATAACCAAGATCATAATCAGCGCAATCAACTGGCGTATTAACACCTACAACCTCATATAAATCACTTAAAGCAACACCGGCTAATTTTGCTTCATTGCTAAAAATCTTAGCTAAATCACTTCTTAAAATTTGACTAACACCAGCTTTATACTCAATATTACCAGAGTCATCAATAACCGCCATTTCACCAGACGTACCAACCGTCGAGCCAGGATAAGCAATTGAAGAATTATTCGCATAATCATGACCAACTCTATTATTATAATTTCTTATATTTTTAATTATATTAGGTGTTAAAGTAAACGAATATAAAGGTTCAACATTAGCAGAATACAACTCATTACCAGAAACACCTCTATTTTCAGAAATTCTTAATTCATAACCTTGCCAATTCTTTCCAGCATTCCTATTAGGAAATGGATCTGCCAAATTAACTATTCTATATACAATATCTAATCCACCTACTGGACAATCCCCATCCGGACACTCTGGTTTAGGTTTAGGTGGAGGACAATCAGCATCTGGGCAATCATCATCATCATCATCATCATCATCGTCATCATCATAACAATCAGGACATGGAGGTACATCATCATCACTAGGTCTACAATCATCGATACAAACTACCTTATCCCTAGTAAATAATTTGTAACTTGCTTCCAAACTCCAATCATCATTATATTCAAGCGACCAATCATCAGACATTACTGTATTAAGAACCTGTAATGTACAATAAGCACCTTCATATATACAACCAGATTCAGTACAATTTGTAGCACCCAACGTACCATTCTCATCCACACAACTTCCAATCATACTCTCAAAATGAGCAACACCACTTTCATCGATACTACCAATATTTGAATAAGTAATTTTTAAAGGATACTGACCAGTATTAGTCATATAAGCTAAAGAATAATTTCCACCTTCAGTTATTTTAATATAACCAGAGTATTTACAATATCCACTAGTTTCACCCTGATACATTTCAAAATCTTCATCACTATCTTCATAAGAATACTCGCTTGATGACTCCTCAGGATCACATGGGCAATAATATTTACCTGGATTTGAATAATCCTCTACTAAATCCATAACAGATCCATCACTACATACGCAAGCATTTATATTATCATCCAAACTATAATTATCCGTTTTAGTTGTATACAAAAGTCGATATGTGTTCCAGAAATTTATATTATTAGGATTATTAGCTACTTCAGATGTCCACTTACTGCTAGACCATGAACTACCATTATAAATACCATGTTTTAAAGGAAATGATCCATATTTATTGCCTTGTACAGCAGAAGGAATATAAGGACAATTGCCATTAATAATACTACCTTGATTCAATGCAATACTATTAACACTATAATCAACATCCCCTGGATCATAATAACCAATTAAATGAAAATAATCATCACACGTATTTTTAATATCAGTAGGAAGATAATCCACAACACTAGTATTGATCTGTGAGCAAATAAAATAATCAGAAATAGAAATTCTATCCAAAAGATTATAAGTATTTTGCCTTGTACAACAAGTATCTCCCTGATTACATGGAGTTGAACTAGATGAACACATTCCATTACTAAAATCCCTAGGTAATGGTCTTCCATCAGAGCCATCCCCAATTAACAACTCTCCCAAATGCTTATTCCAATCTTCACTACCAATATCAACTGAATAATCGCCATATTTTAATGTAAACAATGCTGTTGAATTTGTAGAATTATTAAAAATTTGACTATTATAAGCAGTAATACCATTTATGTTCATATTGCTAACAGATGAATATATATCATCAAGTAAATGCATCTGATCAGTTATATCAAACATTAAATTATAAATTTCATTAAATGTCCACGTATTATTCATTTCACAAAAATTTAAACTTGAACCAAAAGAAGGTACACTAAAATAATCAGAACGATTACAAGAATCAGCTTGTAAACAATAAGAATCAGAAAATTTTGCTTGATCATTTGATTCAAAGCTTAAATTAAATGCATCAACATCATAATCAAGTAAAGCAGATAATTGAATTTGTAAATCCGAATCAATTTGAATTTCATCACCTAAATCAGAGTTAAAGCATTCCAAAAACGTCTGAAACTGAGTTGTAAAATCATTATTCTCTAATCTATTTCTTTCCTGAGGCCAATTTTTTGTTTTTTCAGTACATTCATCATTATTTTGAATTTTTTCTTGCTCGCATGAGTCTAAATCAGAATCAAATGCATCAGCACAAGCAGTTTGTCCCTCTGTATCACCAGGATCAAGTCCTGAAATACAGTTACTAAAAGTAGTGGCTGCTTTGCCAACACACATTCCATAATCAGCCTTTACAGCCTCACCACAAGACATACTATTGCTAAATACTACATTTGTAGGAACACATAAATTAGCGTTTGAAAAATGATAAAGACCATAATATTCTTCTGTATAACGAGGATCATTTAAAAAATCAACATAGTCAGCAATCAATTCTTCTAATTTAATATCTTCAGCACATACCTTAACAATTTCTTGTGAAACTATAGTATTTGGTCTATCAGATATTTCCCATTTAAAATATCTACCAGCATTGGCTGCAGGATATGTATCTGGTAAAGTAACAACAGCAATTTCTTGGCAATACAAATCACAATACTCATTAATAGTTTCTTTATAAGCAGGATTATCTGATTTTGCAACTGCTAAGAAAGTATCATTTTCAGCTTCAACTAAACTTTTTACAAAATTTGAATCACTCAAATTTTGAGTTAAAGTAGTTAGATCAACATTACCATTTTGATCAACTCCAACAAAATTTTTAATAGCAGGATCACTAAAAACTGATACATTACTACTAACATCATCACAATTTGCAGTTTGACACATAGGTGTTCCAGTTAAGTCAGTAGGAGGACAATTCGTATTATCGCAATATGTTAAATATTCAGTATGATGTCCTAACCAATATGAACTGCTATCCTCACACACACCGTTCTCATTTACTATTTTAGGATACAAATTCGTATCACAGCAATAATTATTAGAAAGAGATGGAATACAACAAGATGTACAATACTGATTATAAAAATTAGAACCATCAGTAGTTGCCCAATAATCTTTAGCCGTTGTATTCTCAGAGCAAGTACCATCACTGTTTGTATCTATCAATGTATCATCATCCACATAACAGCAATAATCATTACTTTCAGTTGGTATACAGCAATCACGAGGACAAACATTATTATATAAATTTTGATTATTATTCCAATATTCATCAGCTGGTGTACCATTAGCACATACTCCATCTGTTGATATTGTTGAATTAGGATCTGTAACTGTACAACAATATGGATCATCTGCATGATAATTATCACCTGCATTGGCAATACATGTAGAATCACTAGGATCACAAGGTACACAACAGTTGTCACACTCTATTTCAAATTCAGATGTAAGATTATAAACATTAAAGCCATATCCTTCTGTCGGAGCATAGCCACGTACATGAGTAGACAAACAATCAAAAACAGGATTAAAAGTTACACTTCCAATAGTAACACTTTTATCAATTCTCAAAGCGCTTAACAATTGTTTATCAACAATTGAACCACTCATATAACCATTTCCACCTTGTCTGCTGTCATAACCCTGAGCAATTAATCCATTATTTAACTCATAAGGTGTTCCAATCCATGTATGGCTTTCAGTGCCTGTGGAATTACAAAGCCAATTTATTATCTGCATTGCTTCAACTACCATCTGTATTTCATATTCACCACTGCAATCACCATCTGGCTTATAATAAATTTTACCATTTTCAAATCTAAATTTACTAATTCCAGCCGCATTCAAAACTTTTTGAACATTAGCAGAATTTTTTGATGGGCTTAATTTTGTTTGAACATTTGAAGTTGTTATACCGCTAATAACAATACTATCTAAGCCTCCACTAGTAGGAATACCTAGGCTCGTTCCTTTGGCATAAGAAACAATATCAGTTTTACCATCACCCCAATGCCATTTAGCATTTAATGCTTGTTGGCGATATGTATCAGTACTACTAACATTTACACTTGAACCTATCTTCTCACCATTTAAATAAAAAGTAACACGAAACAAGCCAATTTTTACATTATGAACCTTATCACATTCTCCAGCTGCACCAAAAGAACCACAATCTGTACAATAATCCCCAGTCCAAACTCCCTCGGCTGCATTAACAGAAATATTTGCCATAAAGAACAATATCAAAGCAATAAATATTTTTTTTACTTTCATTTATATCACCAATTTTCTATTTGACATCACATGAATATCCATCATCTTCTATTTTTTTATAAAATGAATCATAATCAAAAGCCTTAGAATCATAATCATATTCAGCATCTATAGTATATGAAACCGTCGTACCATTTAATGAAGTCTTAACTTCATCATTGTCTTTATACATTTCATAAAATCTTTCAGCCAAAAGTTCATCATCAAATTCAATTATTGTTTCAACTGTTTCATCAATTAAATAATTATTTTTAAAAGTGGCAGTAACAACATTACTCTCTCCATATTCATCAAAATCTGAGGTACACTTCAATTTAGTTATCTTATCTTTTTTTCCACAACCACAACCAGTCATAAATAAACTTGCAATAGTCAAACTAACTAATATTGTTTTTTTCATTTCTATCACCTTTTTTCTAAAATCCAAACGTATCTCTTTTATAATTTATATATTTTATTACAATAATTATTATAACTATTCCAATTAATACATATATACCATATAATTTAAAGAAATTAAATAAGAAATCTATAACACTAATATTTTTATCAATAGGGCTATCATCAATAATATTTTGTTTATTTTTATACTCATTAACCTCTTTAATAAATTGTTCCCTATTCAAAGAATGTGAAGACCATTTTTGACATAAATCAAATTCTGGAACATCATTACAAACACTTAACTGATAATAAGGATTGTATGCTGGAGTTGTTGCATATAATTTTCCAACTTCTTCCAATCTGCAATCATTAGTACCATAAAAAGTGAAAGTAAAACTTTTACCAGAAGGATAATTATATAACGTAATTTCACCATCAACATCTCCATAATAATTATTATCATACTGATCCTTAAAATAAATATCAGAGGATACATTATTAAATTTAAGAGAAAATATAGCTGTATTTCTAATCATTTGATACTCATAACTAATATTAACATTTGACACAATTTTCCTTAATCTTGCTTTAGTTTCATTATTGCAACTAGCATTAATTTTCATAGGAAACATGAAAATCAACGCAATAAAAATTATAAAGCCCCACAATTTTCTCATAAAATCTCACCCTAATTATAATATATATTTTTTCTAAAATCAACAAAAAACAACACATCTTTACATTTTATTTCAATCTATAAATATAAATATAATCTCTTACTTTTAAATTTAGATATAATTCTTCTGCATTTTCAATTTCTTTTAACACTTCCAAATAATAAGTATCTTTTTCGTTAACTCTAATTGATTTGACATTTTTTAATATTGTATTATCTGTTTTTTCAACGCCATTTATTTTATACGTAAAATACCCATACATTTTTATAAAATTAAACAAATTAGTTGTTTTAACATCATCCTCATCGCCAACCAAAACCTGACCATTTAATTTTAATAATGTTTTATCATAATTATTTATAATTGAAGGTTTTAAATATTCGCGAGATTGATAACATTCATTGCCACTTAAACAAAATTGATAATTTAATTGAAAAGTATCACTTATTGTTTGATTATTTATTACTAATTTGGTTTTATCTAAAATACTATCACCAAAATCAATTGTATCACCAAAATTATAACTTTTTGTATCTTTTAATTTATCCAAATTTCTAGTACTTATACCTACATTTATAGTTTTAGCCTCAGTACTAGTAAAGCTTGTATTATCTACATATCTAAAAGTCATTGCTTTATTTATATCATCTTTATCTATTGGATATACAATTAAATACTTAGTAAAATTATTATCAATAATTTGACCATTATATACAGTTCCTATATCTACAAATTTATCCTTGTATTGACTAGAATGATAATATTTATTATATCCAACAATAAGTTCAAAATTTGCCAAATTTAATTGTAAATTTCTATTACCATTTGTTCTTATATTAATCTCTAATATTACAAAAGATTTATTATTAGAAATAACCTTTTCATCATAATCTAAATTAGTAATATAACTATTAGTAATTGCTAAAGTAAAATCCTGGGCTGCAAAATAATCTGTTTGTGTATATTTTTTATTATAAACTCCTAAACTCAAATAAGTAATCAAGCAAATAACACAAATTGAAATCGAACTAATAAAGAAAAATAAATATCTATTTTCAACATAAAAATATTTTAAATATCTTTTGCCTTTATTAACATTTCTATTTACAACATTCACATCAACATTAACATCAAATTCAAATTCTTCATTATCCTCGGCAACTATTTCAAATTCTTTTAAATCTTCCTTAAAATTAAAATTCTTAATATCTAATCCAAAAGATCTTATACCATATAAAACAATTTGAATAGCTTGTATCAAAGATATAATTGTAAAAAAATCTCGAGTATTACGTAATACTTTAACATCGACAACCTTTACTTCCATATTGCCAATTACATTATAAGCATAAGCTAGTAAAAGGAAAGAAACAACATATACCACAATTGTCGATATATACAATTTAATTGGTTTATTCTTCATAAATAACAAATAGATTAATACTATTATCAAAATAATAACAGAAAATATAGCTAAATAAATAAATAAATCAAATAAACTAGCCGTTGGATTAGTCGATAATATACCTGTATATGAAGAAGATGCTAAATCAAAAAAATTCATAATTCTAATAAAGCGATATATTATATATGTCATCAATAATGTAATAATTAAATGTATTAATTTAAAATGTTTAATCAAAAATTTATACGGTTTTCTTAAAATCACATTATCACCCTATTTATTATAATCTAATAACCTATTATATTATTATAACACAAAAAAAATAAAAAAAAACATTTTTTGTATATTTATATCATCATTTTGTTAATTTTATAATAATTAAACCAAATAAAAATGAGTTAAACTTATTTGAAACAGTTTAACACATTATACTTTTCATTTCTTATTATAAAATTTTCAACGCTTACAAGATTACTTAACTTTAAAATAATTTTTATTTCGACTTACTCAAATATATTATTTTATCAAAATCATCATCACTAGCTACAATATTTTTATGAACTTCACCACATTTAATGCATTGATATATAATTTTATAAGTATTTTTAAATTTTTCCAAATCAATTGGTCTTAACATTCCACCACAACTATTCAAGCGATCACCAGGATTTATATCAACATGCTTTGAATAAAGACAATATGGACAATGATCTCTAGCAGTATAACTCAACTTTTCAACTAATTTTCCACAATTATCACAAACAAAACTATCATCACGCATCAAAAACTTTTTCAAAATAAACACCTCTTTCAATAAAAATTTAATAATTTACATAAATAATCAAAAATGATATAATAAAACTACTTGGAGTGAAATATTATGGAGTATAATTTTACAATCAACGATTTTGAAGGACCATTACATTTATTATTACATTTAATAAAACAGCAAAATATCAATATTTGTGATATTAATATCGTCGATATTATAGAACAATATCTTGATTTTATTAACTTGCAAGAAAAATTAAATCTAAACATTGCAAGTGAATATCTAACTCTTGCAGCTGAATTAATTGAAATAAAATCAACCATGTTATTACCAAAACGAGAAACAGAAGATGAAGAAGAAATTGATCCTAAAGAAAATTTAATCAATCGATTATTAGAATACAATCAATATAAAAATATTATACCACAATTTGTAAAACTTCAAAATCAAAGACAAAATATTTATACTAAAGAACCAGAAAATATTAAAATATTTACACCAGAAATTAATAAAAATGAACAATTAGATATCCAAATTTTAATAGACGCCTTCAATAAATTTCTAATAGAGCAAAAAAAACATAAACCATTAAATACGACTATTACAAAAAAAGAATATTCAATTGTCCAAAGAAACGAAGAAATAAAAAAAATTTTAAAACAAAAAAAAATTGTAAATTTTTTAGAATTATTTGATATAATAACAAAAGAATATATAGTTATTACTTTTTTATCAATCCTCGATTTAGCCAAAAAAAATGAAATAACTATCGAACAAGACAAAAATTTCAACACAATTCTATTAAAAAATATAGAGGTGAAATAATGAATTTAAAAGCAGTTTTAGAAGGTCTATTATTTCTAGCAGGAAGTGATGGACTTACATTCGAACAAATAAAAGAAATATTAGAAGTTAATGATCAAGAAGGAAAAAACATCCTACGCCAATTAAATGAAGAATATAAAACAAACAATCGTGGTATTAAATTAGAATTACTTGGTGGATCCTTTAAATTAACCACAAAAAAAGAACATAGACAATACATTGAAAGAATGCTTGAGGGAGAAACAGATAAAGAATTAAGTGAACCAGCCTTAGAAACATTAGCTATTATCGCATATAATCAACCAATTACTCGTAGTCAAATTGATGAAATACGAGGTGTCGATAGTACTCATTTAATAAGAAAACTATTACTAAAAAACTTAATTCAAGATTGTGGTAAATCAGATTTACCAGGCAGACCAATCCTATACTCAACTACGCCACAATTTCTTGATTACTTTGGCTTAGCAAGTATCAGCGAATTACCAGTATTAGACAATCAAAATCAAGAAGAAAACAAAGAAGAAGATTTATTTAAAACTAAATATACAGAAAATGATTAAAAACTGTTGCATATTTTCAATAGATTATGATATAATCTATTCGTATTTGCCAACCTGGCGGAATGGTAGACGCAGTGGACTCAAAATCCACCGATAGCAATATCATGAGGGTTCAAGTCCCTTGGTTGGTACCAGATTGATACCAAACTCGGAAAAATACG
>CANQIS010000028.1 GCA_947624115.1 uncultured Bacilli bacterium | reverse complement strand
TTTTTTTACTTGTTAATTACCAGTTATCAAAAAGCAAACAAAATTTTTTTGAAAGGAAATTCCTAATATATAAAAAAAAATATAGATTCAATCTATATTTTTATTCATCTTCTTGATTTAAAGCATCTAAAATTTCTTCTTTAGTCATTTTAGAATATCCTTTAATTTCTTTTTCTTTTGCTATTTCTTTTAGCTCGGTAAGTGTCTTATCACTATAATCTTTTTTTTCATTTTCTTCTATTTCTTCATCTTTTGGCATTCTTCCATGTTCTACTAAGTAATCAATTTGTTCTTTGGTAATTGTTTCATATTCTAATAATGTTTCAGCAATTAATTTTAACAAATCCATATTTTCTTTAATAATTTTTTTAGTTACTTCGTATTGTTCACCTATTATTTTTCTTACTTCTTCATCAATTTGAAAAGCTACTTGACTTGAAAAATTTCTACTTTTATTATAGTCTCTTCCTAGGAATACACTTGACTCTTGATGTTCAAACTGAACTGGTCCTAAGCTACTCATTCCATATTCAGTTACCATGGCTCTAGCAATTTTAGTTGCTTTTTCAAAATCGTTATGAGCACCTGTTGTCATTTCATTAAACACAACTTCTTCTGCAACACGACCACCTAATAGGCCACTAATTGTTTCCAATAATTCATTTTTTGTTGAAAGATATGTTTCTTCTTTTGGCATCATTAGGTTGTAACCACCAGCTGCACCACGAGGTATAATCGTAATTTTTTGAACATCATTAGCACCATCTAATTTTAGGCCAACGACAGCATGTCCTGCCTCATGATATGCAACAACTCTTTTTTCTTTGTCAGTATATTTATGGCTTTTTTTAGCTGGTCCCATTAAAACACGGTCATGGGCTTCATCTATTTCTTCCATAGTTATCATTTTTTTATTACGTCTTACTGTTAATAAAGCTGCTTCATTTAATAAATTTTCTAGATCAGCTCCACTTAATCCAACTGTTCTTTTTGCAATGTTTTTTAAGTTAACATCATTAGCAAATGTTTTTCCTTTGGCATGAACTTCTAATATTTCTTCACGACCTTTAGCATCTGGCAAATTAACTGTAACTTGACGATCGAAACGACCTGGTCTTAATAAGGCTGGATCTAGAACGTCTGGACGGTTAGTAGCGGCAATAATTATGATACCTTCGTTTGCACCAAAGCCATCCATTTCAGTTAATAACTGATTTAATGTTTGTTCTCTTTCATCATGTCCTCCGCCTAAACCAGCACCTCTTTGACGACCTACTGCATCAATTTCATCAATAAAAATTAAGCATGGGGCATTATGTTTTGCTTGTTTAAACATATCACGAACACGTGAAGCACCAACTCCGACAAATAATTCTACGAAGTCTGAACCACTAATAAAATAGAATGGAACATTAGCTTCACCTGCTACAGCACGTGCTAATAAAGTTTTTCCTGTTCCTGGAGGACCTACTAATAATACACCTTTAGGAATTCTAGCACCCATTGATTGAAATTTTTTTGGATTTTTTAAGAAATCAATTAGTTCTTGAACTTCTTCTTTTTCTTCTGTTAAACCAGCAACATCTTTAAATGAAACTTTTTTACTATCTTCACTTAAACGAGCACGACTTTTTCCAAAGTCCATTGATTTATTTGCTGATCCCATTTGTTTTGTAATAAAGAAAAAGGCGAAACCAATTAAAATAACCATTGGTAAAATATTAATTATAAATAGTAGCAAGGTACTTGATTCTGGATCGGAATCAATTGATAATTCTATTTTTTTGGCCTCACCTAGTTGCATAATTCGATCAATAACATTATCTGATAGTGGTACCATTACGTAAAAACTTTCATTTTCATCATAATCTTTCATAGCTCCAGTTATTTCGTAAACACTGGCACGACTTTTAGGAATAATGTGTAATTCTTGAATATTATTTTTATCAATATTATCAATAAATTCATCATAAGTAATATAGTTTACCTGTTGATTCATCATATTTACTAAGTAAAATATAATAAGTAAAAATATAATTAATGAACCGTACGATAGTAAACTTCTTTTAGCTGTTTTTTTCTTCATATTTTTTCTCCTTTTTAATAATACTTTAATATTATATCATATTTTTCTTCTTTTGTTTTATCAAATTTTGATTTTTTTAAGCCTGGTAACCAAATTATCGTTCCATTGGCATCAGTAACAATTGGCCATAAATCTCTTTCTTGAGTACTTATTTTTTCATCAATGAAAATATCATTTATTTTTTTTCTTCCTAGCATACCTTTAACACTCATTTTATCGCCATTTTTACGATTTCTGACACGTAATGGTAGTTTAATGTCTGTGCTTGATAAAAAACAAACATTATTATCAGTTAAACTTGTTTTTTTAACAATTTCTATATTTTTACCATTTGGCAAATTAACATAATCATTTATTTCTATTTCATATTCGTCAGCTTTGATTTCCTCAATTGTAAAAATTATTGAACTATAGGTTTTTATAGCTTTGACACCATTTGGTAAATAGATTGTAATATTTGCTTTTTTAGAGGAAATCATATTATAAATTAGATCAACATGATGATCAGTAATAACCATTAAATCGTCTTGATATATATGTTCTAAAATATAATAGATGATTTTATTCTGAATAATATGTTCTTCTTTTTGAAATAAATCAATATCTAACATACCTTGTACATATATTTTCTTAATTTTCTTTTCAACTTGTTTATCGATATATTCATTATATTCTAATAAAGTTTTACTAAATTTATAAAATTTATTATGAACATTTTTATCTTCTTTTTTAAAAGCAGGTACAATATATTTGCGAAAACGATTTCTAGTATAAACATCTTTTTGATTTGAACTATCAATTACATAATTTATTTTATGTTGTTTATCATATTTTATTATTTCATCTTTAGTAACTTGTATCAGAGGTCTTATAATTGTATATTCTTTATTTTTTACGACTTTAGCAAAACCACTATAACCTTTTAGCGTTGAACCTCTAACAATTCGCATTAAAATTGTTTCTATTAAGTCATCACCATGATGAGCTGTAAATAAATATCTGGAATTATATTTAAGGATAATTTCTTTAAAAAAATTATATCTTTTATTTCTAGCTTCGTTGTGAAAATTATCATCTCCATAATTTTCAATTTTCATGCATTCAAAAATAACGCCATTTTGCATACAATATTTTTCAACAAATGTTAATTCATCTTTACTTTCAACACGAACATTATGATTAACATGGGCGCAAACAATGTTAATATCAATAGCTTTCTTAATACGTATTAATAAATGTAGTAAAGCCATAGAATCTGGGCCACCTGATACAGCTACAACAACATTTTCTTTATATCTTAAATTTAATTCATTTAGTATATATTTGTATGCATTTTCCATATTGAACACCCCTCTACTTAATTCTAATACAAAACACTTTGTTTTTCAACTATTAAATTATTTATCTTGCCAATCAATTGGCTCCATATTGTTTTTTACTAAAAAATTATTAATTTTAGAAAATGGTTTACTACCAAAAAAACCGCGAGAGGCCGATAATGGTGAAGGATGTACAGATTCAATTATTAAATGATTTTTATTTGTTATTAATTCTTTTTTACTCCTTGCATAACTTCCCCAAAGAACAAAGACCATTGGTTTTTCTCTTAAATTTAAATACTTAATAATATTATCAGTAAAAATTTCCCAACCCTTATCTTTATGCGATAATGGTCGATCTTTAACAACTGTCATAATTGAATTTAAAAGTAATACACCTTGCTTAGCCCATGATGTCAAATCATTATTATGTTTAACTATTCCTAAATCATTTTCTAATTCTTTAAAAATATTATTTAATGATGGTGGTCTATTAACGCCCTTTTGAACAGAAAAACATAAACCATGTGCTTCATTTTCACCATGATATGGATCTTGACCAATAATAACTACTTTTACATCACAATAATCGGTATATCTTAAAGCATCAAAAATATGTTCATATTTTGGATAAATAATTCTATGTTGATATTCACTTCTGACAAAAACACCTAATTTTTTAAAATAATCACTCTTAAATTCTTTTTCTAAAATTGGATCCCAAGTTTTATTTATCATACACTTCTCCTATATTATTAGCTATATCAACAAAAATCTCAATGGGAATTTGTTCAGCTCTAAACGATAAATTCATATTATATTTATTTAATATTTGTTCAATAATTTTTAAATCATAATTTTTTAAATTATTTTTTAAAGTTTTTCTTTTTTGAGTAAAACTATCTTTTATTAATTGATAAAAAATTTTTTCAGATTTAACTTGATATTTTTTTTCTTTTTTAGTAAATTCAACAACTATACTATCAACATTTGGCTTTGGCAAAAATACATTACGACTAACATCTAGTATTTTTTTTATATCAAAATGATAATTTAAAAAAATAGATAAAGAATTATAATCTTTAGTATTTGGTTTTGCCTTAAATCGATCTCCTACTTCTTTTTGAACCATGACAACAATTTTATCAACATTTACATTTTCTTCAATTATTTTCATAATGATTGGTGTTGTTATATAATATGGTAAATTAGCAATTACATAAAGTTGTTGATAAGAATATTTTTTTAAATCTTCCTTTAAATCTACTGATAAAAAATCTTGATACTTAATTTCAATATTATTAAAATTCTTTAAATTTGTATCTAAAATTGGTTTTAAACTCTCATCAATTTCATAACATAAAACTTGTTTAGCATAATGAGCTAATTTAGTAGTAAGTGCACCAGCACCAACACCAATTTCAATTACAAGAGTATTTGCATCAATATTAGCTTTAGAAACAATTGAATTAATAATATTTTCATCAATAATAAAATTTTGACCATATCTTTTTTTAAAATTAAAATTATTTGTTTCTAATTGTTGTCTTAGTTTATTTATTTGCACTATATCACGTCCTACATATATTATACATTGAAAAATAGAAAAAAGATAATAATTTTATAATATTTCAAAAAACTTACATAAATAAAATGACTAGTAATAATATTTTACTAGTCACTTTTAAATTTGGAATTTTTATTCTAATATATAATAACTAAATCAAAAAAATTTTCGGCACACTCTTTTTTGTTTATTTTTTCTTCTTTTCCTTTATTTTTTTATATGTCCTTCTATTGAAGAAGGTCAGATTTTGAGACAATTATAACTGGGCGCACGCCAGAACTGTCAGTGTTTTGGACAGATTCAGAGGACAAGTCGCTGGTATTGTAGTTCACATGCCACGCGCTGATACAGTCCCTAGCATCCGCTGAAGACGTCCAATAGCCATCATTGTTATTAAATTGCCAACCAATATTATCAAGCAACCATGCATATTTATTTGGATCAATGAATACGTCAAATATATTGGCTAAATCATTATCTTCTTGTCCTGTTATCTCTGAAATTTCTTCAGCACTTATTAATCTTGCTTTATTTCCATATGTTGAATAATCTATTGTATATTCAATACATGTCCCACTTGCTGTATATGTACCTGGTGCTACTAATTTACTATCCCAGTTTGATGTTGCTTTTTGTAATTCTTCTAATGCTGTAATTGGTCCTTTCGTATTATCAAAAATTCCAATATACCATGCTACTAGACCTGTTATATTATGATCGGCTATCATTGTATATGTATCTGCATTTTCCTTATAGGCATACCATTTCATGCAACCTTCATTTGGTCCATTTCCAGTTATTTCAACTAAATTTTCTTCATTACAAGTTGCACTTAAATCTGTTGGATCTAGATAAACGATTGCTTTTACTCCTTCATATTCACCTGTTATTCCATTTGATGCAAAATTTTCTTTTTTTATAACTGTTCCTCCAAATTTTGTTGCTTCTACTACTTCTCCACTATCTCCACAACTTGCTTTCTCTCCATCATAATTACATGTAAACCCATTTATATTTAAATTACTTGCTGTTACTTTCTTTCCATTATCTGTAATTTTTACTGTTCCACTTGTTGGTTTTGTTCCTTTAAAATCTAATTCTGTTAAATTATCTGTATTATATCCTGTTAATGTATTTGATAATTTACAACCACTACTTGTACAGTTAAATGTTACTGTACCATCTGGGAATCCTCCACTATTTTGTAACATAAAATTTGTTACATATGTCTCTGCAGATTTTGCTATTCCTGTTGCTGAATCCTCAGCAGCACTTTTTCTTGCCCTATTTAAGATATTTAATATCTGTGGTACGGCTATTAATGCAATAACAGCTAAGATTACGATTACTGCTAGTAATTCTATTAACGTAAATCCTTTATTTTTTGTTCTGAAATCTTTTTTCATTTTTAATACTACCTCCAATTTTTATATATAAAATGTAACATAAAAGTTATATATTGTCAATATGCTTTAATATATATTTATCCTAACTATTATTATTTACTTTTTCTATGTTTTTATTATATATTTTATTTGTAGATACTTTTAGTTACTTTTTTAGTAATTTTTTATATATTATTAATTATATTTTATATATATTATTTAGTAATATAAAAAAATATAGAATTTTTACATTCTATATTTTACCAACCCCATCTTTGTACACTAAAGTTAGCAGTTGAATTAGAAACATTTGTTACACTAGCTTGTGATGGAAATGCTAAATCAAACCAAACAAAACCATTGTTATTCCAAGCATTTCGCATATCATAACCTGTATCTAAAACAATAGCGTTAAATTTTTCTAAAATCCCATTATCAACGGATATAATAGTTCCACATGGAAAAGCATTAGTTGCCGCTGCTAAAATACGAACATCACCATATTCTAAATCATTATAGGTTATTCCATCATTAATTAAACTATGGTTTACTCCCTCTCTTGTACGGCACGAAACATTTCCAACGGTACTACAACCTGGACAGTCTGGACCATAACCAGTTAGCTTTCCACTAAAAAGTCCTTGTGCACCAATTCCAACTTCAACAACTTCATTTACAACTTCTTTTAAAACTATTTGGGTATTATCAAAATTATTAATATAAACAATACCATCTTCGCCTTTAGTTATTACTTTACTTATATTAGAAGGCAATTTTTCATTATATTGATAAATTGTTTCATATTTAATAGTTTGATTTTCAATATATGAATTTTTACTAACATCATTATTTTTTATTTCAGTATCAACACTATTTAACACTCCAAATAACGATAAAATAGTAACTAATAAAAAGTTAATAAAATTACCAATTACTTGTATCAAATATATATTCATATTTCACCTCAATTTGTTGCAAGTGCTAAAAGGATTATATCATACTATCATCTATAAGTCAAATTGAGTAGTTGCATTAGCAGTGGTAATATCTAAAACCTCTTGAATATCAATGTTTTTTATTTCAGATATTTTTTTGGCAACTAAATAAACATTTTTTGGTTCATTTTTTGTACCGCGATAAGGTTCAGGTGTTAAGTATGGACTATCTGTCTCTAATAAAATATGCTTTAAATCAATATTTTCGACTACTTCTTTTAATTTTTTAGCATTTTTAAAGGTTACGACTCCACCTATTCCTATTTTTGCACCTTTTTTAATAAATTGTTTAGCCATTTCTAAACTTTCTGAAAAGCAATGAATAGTTACATTAACTTCATAGGCTTTTTCTTTTTCTAAAATATCATACGTATCTGAAATAGCGTCTCTTGTATGAATTACAATTGGTTTATGATATTTTTTAGCTAATCGTATTTGCTTTATAAAAATATTTTTTTGTAGTTCTTTATTACATTCATAATGATAATCTAGGCCAATTTCTCCTATTCCTACTATATGTTTATCATTTATATGTTCTTCGATAAATTGTAAATGTTTATCTATATCTTTAGTAATTTCAGATGGGTGAATGCCTAGCACACCATATATATTTGGATATTTTTTACATAGTTCTATGACTTCTTTATTGGATTTGTGATCAGCTCCGCTTGCGATCATGATATTGTCTTGCATGTTTTTTATAATTTGATCAATGTTTTCATAATCTTTTTTACATAAGTGACAATGTGAATCTATTATCATTTTTTCCTCCTTATATAATATATTTTAAACTATTTATTAAATTCTAGCAAGTTTATATATTTTATATTGTTTTTAGAATTTAATTTTAGACTGTTTTTGTAATTATAATAGAAAAAATTTTTCAAATATTTATATACTTGAAAAATTACATTTAATTATAATATTTTATACTTCTTTATAATTTTTTAATATTTTTTTATATTGTTTTTTATTTTCCATTAACCATTTTTTATAACTCTTACTTGATGGCTGATATGAAAAGAAATCGTAATGACCAGAATTTTTGATATTGATACTAATAATAAAACTATAGATATTATTGTTTAAATCTTGATATACGCATAAAATGCGATTATGTTCTTCAATTATAATATCGTCATTATTTAATATTTTGCTGAAGATTCGAGCTTGAACTTGTTTTTCAGCATTTGAGGCAATATCAAAAGTTGTAAATAATTTTTGATTTTTATCTTCGTTAATTTCTTGAGTACCATCAATAGGTATGCCAGTTAATAAATTATAAAATTTTATATTAGTAGCAACACCATAGCCAATATTTTCAATTGATAGGTTAACAGAAATATCTTTTTCGTTTTCTAATAGTTTGATTTCTGATATATTAAAATCTTTGTGGTTTTGTAAATAATTTCTACCAAGTAAAATTAAATAATATTTATCTTTATCGATTCTTGCAACGTCGCTTACTTTTTTTAGTGCTAAATAAGGTTTATGATTTTCGCGATTTTCATTTTTAATTCTGTTATTGACAGTAAAAATAGTGGCATAGACGGGAATTGCAACGGTTAATAATGGCCAAATAAAGCTTATCCAAACTTGTACAAAATAATCATTCATGTATTTTCACTCCAATTCTTAATAAATTATAACAAAAAAAGATAAAAAAGTCTATTCTAGTACATTTTTTACCTCTAAATTTTTATTGTTTTCATAGATAGTTAATTTTTCATTTTGATCTAGGGTGGCTAATAAAATATTGTTAGTATTATTATATCCTTTTATCTTTAATTCTTTAATTAACCATTGTTCATCTTTTTTCATATTATTTAGATTTTCAATCATGATTTTACCATCAATTATAATATTGGCACATAATGATGATTTTTCAACTTTTAACTGCATGTCTTTAGGTGTTACTGGTTTATTTTCAGCCTTTGGTAAAATACTAATTTGTCCGTTAGATTCCATAATTGCATACGCAATTTCATTTATATCGAAATTACCATTAGTACGACATTGTTGGAGTAATTCATTAATATTCATTTTATTTTTTTGTAAATTTTTACGGATTATATGTCCATCTTGAATTAAGATAGTTGGTTTTCCTAAAAAAAATCGACGCATTCGCATACTTTTTAATGAACACCAGGAAACAATATATGATATTAAACCAAATACCATAACGGCAACAAAGGAATTTATATATTGTATATCATCACTTAATGATATTTCAGCTGCAAAGTTACCAATTGATATTCCTATAACATAATCAAATAGACTTAGTTCAGATACTTGTTTTTTTCCAATTATTTTTGTAGCTAAAAAAAGGGTTGCTAGTGATAATAGACTTCTTATTATAACTTCAAGTACTTCAATAAAATTAATTTCATAAAGTTTTTCCATAAAAAAAATCACCTATTATTAGTATTTATAGATGATTTATAAATTATACTATTTTTTTATTTTTTTATTATTTTTCTTTATTTTATCAATTATAATATTGTTATCCACATCAATTATAACGTTTGTTTTTATGATAAAAATTAAAACAATTAAGGTTAGTATTCCATAGACTATATAGCCAATAGTTCTATCTCTTAGTACATATAAGATAGAGGCAAAAGCAAATAATATGTCAATTAAATAAATAATTAATACGGTTGTTGTTTGTGAAAAATTGCGATTTAAAAATTGATGGTGAATATGGAAACGATCGGCTTTTGATGGGCTTTCACCTTTTAATAAACGTCTTATGATGGCAAATAAAGTATCTAAAATAGGGATTGCTAAAATAAGAAGTGGTATGATTAAAGATGTCATTGTGACATTTTTAAAGCCTAGTAAAGCAATAATAGAAATAATAAATCCCATAAACATTGAACCTGAGTCACCAGCAAAAATAGAGGCTGGATGAAAATTATGAACTAAAAAGCCTAATGTTGAACCTAACATAACAAATGAGAGTACAAAGTCAAGCCCAAAATGTCCTTGGATTGTAGCAATTATTCCAACTGTTAAAAAATAAATTGAGCTAATTCCTCCTGATAGTCCATCTAAACCATCAATTAAATTAATACAGTTTATACAGCCAACAATAAAGAAGATGGTAACTGGGTAGGTTAAAATACCAAAATGTAAATTTATTCCAAAGGCACTAACATTATCAAGTAGAAAATGCCCATAGAATACAATAATACAGGCTGAGGCCAATTGTCCTAAAAATTTAACAATTGGTTTTAATTCAGTCATATCGTCCATTAAACCTACTAATATGATAATAAATCCACCTATTAATACAGAATTCATCTGAATACTTGGTTCGCTAAATAACATATATCCTAATAAAAAACCTAAAAATATGCCTATTCCACCCATTTTTGGCATTGGTTTGGTATGAATATGTCTTGTTCTTGGCATATCAACGGCTCCAATGTGTAATGCTAACTTTTTTATTAGTGGCATAATAATGGCAACAAAACAAAAAGTTGTTACAACGATTAATACAATTCTGACAATTACTTCTTCCATCTTAACCACCTAAGATAATTATATATATCATATAAAAAAAAATCAAGGAAATCATGATTTTTAACTAAATTTATTCGGAAATTAAATTTATATTATCAAGTAAAATACCTGTACCTTCAGCAACACATGTAAGTGGACTTTCAGCTATGTAAACTGGTACTTTTAATTCTTGGGATAATAATTTATCAAAACCATTTAGTAATGCTCCGCCACCTGTCAAGACAATTCCTTTATCAATAATATCGGCTGACAATTCTGGTGGGGTTTTTTCTAATACACTTTTAGCAGCATGAATAATTACTTCAACACTTTCTTGTAAAGCTTCTTCAATTTCTTTTGATGAAATGGTGATGGTTTTTGGCAAACCGGAAACTAAGTCTCTACCTCTGACGGACATTTTTTCATTTTTACCATTTGGGTAAACATTACCTATATTAAATTTAATATCCTGGGCGGTCATTTCTCCTACTAACAATTTATATTTATCTTTAATGTAGTTCATGATATCATTATCAAATGAATCACCAGCAACTTTTACTGATTCACTAGTTACAATTCCCCCTAAAGATAAAATGGCTACATCAGTGGTACCACCACCAATATCAATCACCATGTTACCACTTGGTTTTGAAATATCTAAACCGGCTCCAACAGCAGCAACTTTTGGTTCATCATCTAAGAAAACTCTTTTGGCACCTGTTCTTTCAGCTGCTTCTTTAATAGCGTTTTTTTCTACTTGAGTAATGTTTGATGGACAACATATCAAAATTCTAGGTTTTGACAAAAAGCTTTTTCCATTTATTTTTTTTATAAAATGGTTTAACATTATTTCAGTTATTTCAAAATCAGCAATGACACCATCTTTTAAAGGTCGTATAGCGTTTACTTTGCCAGGTGTTCGTCCTAACATTTCATGGGCCTCACGACCAACGGCTAGTGGCTTTCTTGTTTCGGAATCAATAGCTACAACGCTTGGTTCGTTTAAAACAATACCTTGGCCTTTAACATATATTAAGACATTAGCTGTTCCTAAATCTATTCCTATATCTTTTGCAAACATATTATTTCCTTTCTAACTTAATTTTTTTTCTAAATATTTGTTACGGGTTGATTCTCCACCACGTATATGTCTAATATCAATATGATATTTCATTATTTTATCTATTTTTTTGAATAGTTTTTGATCTATTTTTAATAGTCGTTCATGTAAATCCTTATGAACAGTACTTTTTGAAACTTTAAACATTTTGGCAATTTCTCTAATTGTTTTGCCAGTATCAAGCATACAAGAAGCTTCACTTTTTACTCTTTGTAAAATCAAAGAATTCATTTTTACACCCCTTAATAAATTATATAAATCAAGGAGTGTTTTATACCTAAAAAAAGAGCTATTGCTCCTCTAAATCACTTATATTTCGATCGTAATAGTCTTCTGGATTTACTAGTTTGCCTTTAATAGCTAATTCGAAATTTAAATGTTCATTTAGATCTTTGGCAATATTTGATACACCACTTTTGCCGATTTTTTGACCTTGAACTACATTATCACCTTGTTTTACAGTAACTTCATTTAAGCTTTGATAATATCCGATGATACCATTTCCATGATCAATTTCTACAATATTTCCTAATAAATTATTTTCACTAACTGAGCTAACTGTTCCATCTAAAATACTAATTACATCAAATGGTTCTTCAGCTCCATAAGATACACCACTACTTTGTAAATATGTATCTTCATAATATATTAATGAATTTTCTTGTTCAACGGCTTCATCTTGGTAATCATAATAATCTTTTAATATTTTGACATTTTCATTATCATAAGGTCGATGAATTGTGTTGTTTATTGCAACAACTGGTGTATTTTCTTCTTCAATAATAATTTTTGATACATATTCCATATCTGGTTCTTTCAAGGAAGGCGTTGTTGCACTTTCGATTGAAAAAATAGCTCCAAATACTGTAACAAAAACTAACGCATACAAGCTATAAACTACTGGTTTTTTTAATTTTCTTTTTGTCATATTTCCACCTCTATTTTAATTCTTAACAATATGACAAAAATTATACTACAAATTAATAAATTTTTTTTATTTCTACGCCTTGGTAATAATATTTTAATATTTCATCGTATTTGTAGCCTTTTAGAGCCATACCTTGTGCACCGTATTGACTCATACCAACTCCATGACCAAATCCTTTGGTATTGATCGTAATATTATTTCCATCTTGAGTAATTGTAAAAAAAGTTGAACGTAATCCTAATAAATATTGAATATCATCACCACTAAATAGTTTTCCATTTATTTTTATTTGTTTAATTCGACCAGTACTAGTTGTATTAACTATTTCTGTTTTAACGTAATCATTGTATGGTAAAGATAATCTATTATAAAATTCATTTAAATTAAAATAAAAGTAATCATTATATACGGGAGAAACTTCAGCATCCCAAGTTGATGCTACACTTTTTAAATAAGGTTGTTGGGTTGGGAAAATTTCACCACTATTTTCAGTATAACCTGTGCTGGTTGAAAAAAATAAAGCTTCAACAACACTACCATTACAATCTAAATATTCACCTTTGGTGTCTAAAACAGCCATTTTTGCTTTATTTAAATTAGTCGTATAATCTTCTTTCCATCTTTCTTTTAATTGATCACTATCTAAATATACTTGATTCATTACAGTATCGACAACATCATAATCATTATTTTGATTGTATTCTAATTGTTTTAAAACATAACTTCTAGCGGCTACAGCTTGAGCCTTTAGGGCTTCAAATTCAAAAGAAATTGGAACTTCACCAGATACTACACCAGTTATATATTCTTCTAAAGGAACAACATCAATGGTGTTGGTGGCAGTTCTTTTGATTCTAATTGTCATATTACTCATATATTTAAATTTTAATTCTTCGGGATTTTTTACAAAGATACTTACAAAAAAATATGGAATTAAGATTATAAGTAGAGCTGAAATTATTAAATTTTTCATTTTTATCACCATCGTTCTATTTTATATCTATGATGAAAAAAATTTATTATTCTTTTTATTATTTGACATAATATTTAAAATATACATATTTATGTACAAAAAAACACGAAATTTTGGAATAATTTCATGTTTGATATTATTTATTTTTTCTTACCATTTCCTTTTGAATAATTGCTATTTTTTTCATATTGAGCAATTATTTTATTTAATTGGTTAACTTCTTGTTCTAATTTATATTTTTCTATTTTTAAATTTTCTATTTCTAATTCGTATTTTTTATTTATATCCTCTTGATATGGATTTAGTACTACTTCTTTTGGTGGTAATTTTTCTGTTTTTAATACTTCTTTATTATTTTTGTCTTTTATTTTTTCTTTTGGTGAGAAGCCAAAAGAAATTGTATTTGAGTAATCGATTTGATCAATTTGTTTATATGTATTATTTTGGATATTTTCCATTATATTTTGCACTTCATCATTTAGTTCTGATCTACTGAAGAAATATAGGGCATTACCAATATTTTGTTCATTTCCAATAGCTTGCAAAAAAATATTACCCATAACATAATTTGCTGATTTATTTCCTAATAAAGCTGATTGAAGAATATAAAAATTAGCATCTTTTAAATCTACTGGATTATAGTTACCAAGTAATGATATACCTTTGGCAAATAAATTATCGGCTACTATTTGGATATCTTTTTCTGATAATTCTAGATGATTTGCTTCATATATAATCTTATCTTGATCTATATCCATTCTAGTAGTATTAGACATATCTTTGTCTAAATGTTCATATGATTTGTCATTAAAAGTTGGATTTTCAAGAAATTCGTGATAATTTATAACATGACTATTTTTTAAATATTCTGATGCTTTTTTATAATCTTTTTTTACTCCTATAGATGTTGTATAAAACCAAAACATATAAAAATTGGCGTAATTATTTCCTAATTTAGCGGCTTGATCCATCATAAAGACAGCTTTTTCTAAATCTTTTGGATTACTATTTCCTACTAAGCACCAGGCATTGTATGATAGTTTGTCAGAAATTTTTTTTATTTCATTTAATTGTTCATTCATTTTTATAACCTCTTTTCTAATTTAAAAATAACATAAATTTAGCAATTATGTTTAATTTTTATCTAATTTGTGTACTAATGAAAAAATCCATGAAAAAATTAACTAATAAATATGATAAAGATAACGCAATAACTACATATAAAATTCTTGCTTGATAGTATCTATTTTTTTTAAATAAGTTATTTAAATTTAAACTTTCTAAAGCCCAAATAATAATAGGTACTGTAACGCAATATAAAATTGTTCTAATGTTCATATTTTGTTATTTTTTCTACACGGCGATGATGTCTTTCTTCACTAGAAAAAGGTGTGGTTAGGAATACTTCAATTATTCTTTTTATTTTTTCAAAATTTAGATCTTTACTAAACGCAATAACATTAGCATTATTATCGATACGGGTTAATTTTGTTTCTTTTATCGTATTTACTTTTGCACACCTAACACCTTTTACTTTATTGCAAGCAATGCTCATACCTATACCAGTACCACAAATTAAAATACCATATTCTACTTTTTTTTCTTTAATAGCTTCTCCTAATTTAAAGGCATAATCTGGATAGTCGTCTTGTGGATTTAGTATTTTTGGACCATAGTCGATAATATCATAATTAATTGATTTTAAATAATTTATAATTTCTGATTTTAATTTCATACCATTATGATCACAAGCAATTCCTATTTTCATAGTAAGTATCATTCCTCCTTTAGTATTTTGATCATATTATTAAAATTAATTATGACATTTGTTATTTTTAACAAGATTTATTAGTAGTATACAAATACCTACTACACTAATACCAAGAAAATATAAATAATTATTGTTAGATATATCTAAAGTTTTAGGATTATTTATTTCTTGATTAGCTGATACTTGATTTTCTATTTCATTACCACTTGCTTTTTTTAAATTATCGTTTTCTAGTGAATTATTTGTTTTTTTAGTTAGTAATTCATCAACTTTTGTTAAATCAATAGTCATAGATTCTATTTCATCTGAAGAAATATATGTTTCTGTTTCTTCTTTATATTCATATTTTTCACCATAAACAATAATAACGGCATCTGAATTTTCAAGAATAAATAAATCATCTTCGTTTAAATTATATAAATCGGAAATAGTATACATTAATTCTTTTATCATTATAAGATCAACAAATGAATTCATTATTTTGGTATAATTATTATCAATATCTTCTCTATTGTTATTAAAAGTAATTTTACCATTTGTATAATTAAACACAATTTCATAGTTTATTTCTTCATTAATTAATTTAATTTTTAAACTATTGTCTGTTTTAGTAATAGTATAAATTTCTTCATCTTCACTTTGAGAATCCCCATAGTTTTCTATAAATTTATCGCATATTTCATTCCAAGTTAATACTTTTGCACTGGCATTTGATAAATTACAAGAAAATAAAATTAAAAATATAAAACTTAAACTTAATATTTTTTTCATTATAGCACCTCTTAATATTCTTTCCTACAATTAAATGTTAGCATAAATAAAAATATACGACAATATTTTGTCGTATATAATTTTTTAGCTTTACAATATTTTGTAAATAAAAATGTCATTGTAAAAGATCAGATTTTTTTACTGTTATAGTTGGACGCACACCAAAATAGTCAACATTGTTGACGTAGTTGTTGTAAAAACGGTCGTAGTTATGCATTTACATGCGAGGATAGAGTCGACAGCATACGCTGAAGATGTCCAATAGCCACAAATGTCAGATGATTCTACATTACAATCATAATTAATACAAATATTTGTTATCAAACAACTATTCATATTTACTCTTTTACTTGAATTTACTAGTGTGTAACTGTTTTCATCTTCACTACATTGCTTACCATTAACAGAATTAAAATAAACTTTTGTTCCATTTTTTATTTTTTTTCAATACCACTACTTTTACCTTTTGAATATAAACATGTAAAATTATTAATATTTAAATTTGTTGTTAATATATTTTTTCCACTATTACTTATTGTTATTGTTCCACTTGTTGGCTTTGTTTTTTTAAAATCTAATTCTGTTAAATTATCTGTATTATATCCTGTTAATGTATTTGATAAACTACAACCACTACTTGTACAGTTAAATGTTAATTCTCCATCTGGAAATCTTCCACTATTTTTTAACATAAAATTTGTTACATATGTTTCTGCTGATTTTGCTATTCCTGATGCTGAATCCTCAGCTGCACTTTTTCTTGCCCTATTTAAAATATTTAATATCTGTGGTACAGCGATTAATGCTAGTATTACTATTACTGCTAACAATTCTATTAATGTAAATCCTTTTTTGTGTAATTTTTGGTAGCATAATTTAAATATTTTTATTATGATATTTAAATTATTACATTTGTAACTAATAATTTAAATTCCAGTTTTATTTAATTATTTTATGTTATTTATTTCAGAAATAGGTAAGTTTGTTATTTCTGATATTAGATTAATATCCAAATTTTTTGCTAACATATTTTTAACAACATTATTTTTTTCTTGGTTAATTCCTTGAGCAATACCCTGGGAAATACCCTCCGCTTTTGCGTCATTATATACTGCTCTAAAATCAACTTTTTCATTCATCATCATATTATAAATATCTT
>CANQIS010000027.1 GCA_947624115.1 uncultured Bacilli bacterium | reverse complement strand
AAACTATTTCAAGTGAGGTTTGCTTTTTTTGTTGTAAATTAGAAGTTAGGTTGCGGACAACGTCTGCCGTATGTTATTATTTTAGGTGAGAATGAAATAAAAAATAATACTATAATCGTTAAAGATATGTTTAATAATAATAGTATTGAATTAAATTTAAGCAATTTAGAAAAAATAAAAGAATATATTTAAAATAAAAAAAATAATATATTTAGTTAAGATTTGTTACTATCTATTTCTTTATATTTGGAATTATTAATGAAGCTATTAATAAAATGAAAAATAGTATTAGAAATGAGATTAATAAATCTTTTTTTTAGGATATTAATCTTTTTTTTCTAAAAGAAAGTTGGCAAACTCTCAAAAATTAATTTTTTCTATATTAAACGTTTGCTTTCAATATAATATAATTTTATAAAAAATTTTGATAATTAAAAAAAACTTTTGCATTTTGATAACCAGTGTTGACATAGGATAAAAGTATAATAAAATTATTTGAGATTAAAAAAATATGTTATAATATTTAGTTAGATGAGGAGGTTGATTATGATGCATTCGGGCTTAATTGAAGATAGAAATATAGATTGTAAAAAAATACAAATTAATCATTTAATTGTTTTATGTGAGGTTGGAGAGGATTATAAATTTTGTCATGATTTAGAAAAAATAATAAAATCTATAGGTAATAGGGATTTAGTTAGTAAGGTATATCAAGTTATGCAAGGAAAATTATCTATTGGTTCTAGCAAATATAAAAAGTTTATAGAAAAACATAAACATACTATAGAAACAATGAATAAATATTCTTGTTTAAAAAAATTAACTGTTTTAAGTTATGATGTAAAAGGGAAACGTATAGAAAATTTAGCTGAAGATTATTTTTATCAATATATTCAAGAACATAAGAAAGATATAGAAACAATAAAAGAAGTAGCATTAAAAATTAAGAGTCTTGGATTTAATGAGATTACTTTTGATGAGAAATTAGATTTTACTAAAATTGAATATGAATTAGATACTTTATATAGATTTCATTTTGCTTTTTTAGAAAATATGGAGGTTAATCCTACATATTTAAAGTCTCCAATTAAATATAGAACAAATGGTTCGTGTTATTGTATGATTTTAGTTACTAATGGAAATAAAGAAGTAAGTAAATATGATAGGAATATAGAACTAAATAGTTTAATATTTGATTCAAATAGATTACCAAAGGAATTAACAATAGAATCTACTATTGGAGTAATTTCTGAATTATCAGAAAAGAAAAAAGCCGAACATGATGATATATGCAATTCCGTAAATTTAAGTATATCTATTAGTGATCTCAAAAAATATTTTGAAAATTTGAAAGTGGTAATTGAAGATATTAATGAAATAAAAGATAAGCAAAAATTAGTTGATTTATTGAGTCAAATGAAAAATACTTTGACACAATTACAATTATTTGGCATGAATTTTGAGAATCAAATAATTGATTCGCATGAAGGGATTACAGTTGAAACTATGAAAAAAGAGAAAAAATTATATTTAAAAAGAAGATATTGGGAAAATATAGATATTGATTAAATTTTGATAAGGTGGCAAAAATAGTTTGCTACTTTTTTGTATTAGGAATTTCCTTTTTTTTTTAAAATGTTAATTAAACGTTGATGAATGATTTTTCGTGTGTTGTTATGTTAATACATTCTTGGTGGTGATAATATGATAGTAAATAAGACATATAAGTTTAGATTATATCCTAATTGTGAACAAAAAATATTAATAAATAAAACATTTGGTTGTACGAGATTTATATATAATTATTATTTAATAAAAAAATAAGAACTATATAAAAGTGAACATAAAAATCTAAATGCTTATGATTGTATTAAAGATATAAAGAATTGAAAGCTATGAACTAGAAATGTTTAAGTGTGAATTTAAATATTCAAAACTTATTTTTAATTTGTTCTTATTGAAAATTAATAAAATTGTTGACAAATTGTTTTTTTTTTTATACAATTAAAAACGTGTGTTGTAAACACAAAGGAAGTGTTAAAATGAATTCACAACGAAATTGTGATATTGCAATTGAAACGTTAATTAGTATGTTTACAGTTGAGGATGGCGAGATTAAGGTTCTTTTGATGAGAAAGAAAACTGAACCTTATAAGGGTTATTGGATTTTGCCAGGTGATTTTATTAAAAATGATGAAACTTTAGAGGATACAATAATTGATGCTGTTTATGATAAACTAGGCATTGCCTCTATGTATTTGGAACAAGCAGGTTCTTATAGTGCAATTGATAGGAATCCTGAGAGTAGAGTAATAGCGTTTAGTTTTTTTGGTTTAGTTGATATAGTATCAATTAAATTGAAACGTGTAGAAAATTCTGAATATGAAACAAATTGGTTTAGTATTGATTCTATTCCAAAGATGGGATATGATCATGATATTATTTTAAATAAGACTATTGATATTTTGAAAAATAAGTTAAATGATTATTCGTTTTTAAAATATTTGTTTCCAAGTGATTTTACTTTACCGGAAATACAAAATGTTTATGAACAATTGAATAGAGTTAAGGTAGATCGTAGAAATTTTCGTAAAAAAATTTTAAATTCAGAATTGATTGAATCAACTGGTGATAAGAATGAGGGGTTTATGGGAAGACCAGCTAATTTGTATAGGTTTAAAAGTGAGAGTAATAGTGTTAGCACTTTTAGTTAGTTAATAAAAAAGTATTGACAAGCATACAATATAAATGGTATATTATGTGTGCATTCGTTTAAAGGTTTACTTAGGTAAATCTTTAATTAAGGGGAAAAATGATACACCTGGATGTGTGTAATGAAAGGAGGAACAAGTATGCCCACTATTAATCAAATAATTAGAAAAGGAAGAGCTAATAAAAATAGAAAAACAAAAGCTCCTGCTTTAAATGTCGGATATGATAGTCGTAAGAAAAAGCAAACTGATACAACTGCACCTCAAAAACGTGGTGTATGTACTCGTGTTGGAACTATGACACCAAAGAAACCTAACTCAGCACTTCGTAAGTATGCTCGTGTTAGATTATCAAATACAATGGAAGTTACTGCTTATATTCCTGGTGAGGGACATAATTTACAAGAGCACAGTGTTGTTTTAATTCGTGGTGGACGTGTTAAAGATTTAATCGGTGTTCGTTATCATATTATTCGTGGTACGATGGATACTGCTGGAATTGATAAAAGACGTCAAGGTCGTTCTAAATATGGAACTAAAAAACCAAAAGATAAAAAATAATTTTAATTAATATTTAAATAAGTGGAAGGAGGATAAATATGCGTAAAAGACGTGCTGTTAAAAGAGATGTTTTACCAGATCCAATATATAATTCAAAATTAGTTACAAAATTAATTAATACAATTATGAATGATGGTAAAAAAGGTGTTGCGCAAACAATCGTATTTGATGCTTTTAATTTAGTTCATGAAAAAACTAATAAGGATCCAAACGAGGTTTTTGAAAAAGCAATGGAAAATATTATGCCATCTTTGGAAGTTAAGTCTCGTCGTGTTGGTGGAGCAAATTATCAAGTACCAGTTGAAGTTCGCCCTGACCGTGCACGTGCGTTATCTCTTCGTTGGTTAGTTCAGTATGCTAAAGGTAGAGGTGGTCATTCGATGGCTGAAAATTTAGCAAATGAAATTATTGATGCATCTAATGGTGTAGGTGCAGCTGTTAAAAAACGTGAAGATACTCATAGAATGGCAGAAGCTAATAAAGCCTTTGCTCATTATCGTTGGTAATAAATAAAATTGAAAGGAAAAATATATGGCTCGTGAATATAGTTTAGAGAAAACTCGTAACTTTGGAATAATGGCTCATATTGATGCTGGAAAAACAACATCGACAGAACGTGTTTTATTCCATACTGGAAAAATTCACAAAATTGGTGAAACACATGATGGTGCTTCACAGATGGACTGGATGGCTCAGGAACAAGAACGTGGTATTACTATTACATCAGCTGCAACAACGGCATTTTGGAAAAATTATCGTCTTAATATTATCGATACTCCAGGGCACGTTGATTTTACAGTTGAAGTTTCAAGATCACTTCGTGTACTAGATGGTGCTGTGGCTTTACTTGATTCTCAAGCTGGTGTTGAACCACAAACAGAAACTGTTTGGCGTCAAGCAAGTGAATTCAAAGTTCCTCGTTTAATATTCTGTAATAAAATGGATAAAATGGGAGCTAGCTTTGAATATAGTTTGAGTACAATTGATAGTCGTTTAGGTGTAAATGCTAAACCTATTGAATGGCCAATTGGTGCTGAAGATTCTTTTAATGGTATTATTGATATTATTACAAGAACAGCTTATCAATATGATGGTAAGCAAGAAGAAAACCCTGTTACTATTGACATTCCTAGTGATTTAGTTGATGTTGTTGAACAAAAAAGAGTAGAATTAATTGAAGCAGTTGCTGAGTTTGATGATGAATTAATGAATAAGTATTTAGAAGGTGAAGAAGTTTCGGTTGAATTAATTAAAAGGGCAATTAGAAAAGGAACTCTTAAGGCTGAATTCTTCCCAGTATTATGTGGAACTGCTTTAGGTAATAAAGGTATTAAGTTAATGCTTGATGCTGTTATTGATTATTTACCAGCTCCTACTGATATTGAATCTATTAAAGGTGTTGATATGGAGGGTAATGAAACCGTTCGTCATCCATCTGATTCTGAACCTTTTGCTGCATTAGCATTCAAAGTTATGACTGATCCATTCGTTGGAAGATTAACATTCTTTAGAGTTTACTCTGGTCATTTAAGTAGTGGTTCATATGTATTGAATTCTACTAAGGGTGAAAAAGAAAGAATTGGTCGTTTACTTCAAATGCACGCTAATAATCGTACAGAAATTAGTGATGTATATGCTGGAGATATTGCTGCTGCAGTTGGACTTAAAAATACAACAACTGGTGATACTTTATGTGATGATAAGAAACCATGTATTCTTGAATCAATGGAATTCCCAGAACCAGTTATTGAACTTGCAGTAGAACCAAAATCTAAAGCAGATCAAGATAAGATGGCAATTGCATTGCAAAAACTTGCTGAAGAAGATCCAACTTTTAGAGCAAGTACAAATCATGAAACAGGTCAAACTATTATAGCAGGTATGGGTGAATTGCATCTTGACATTATTGTTGATCGTATGAAGAGAGAATTTAATGTTGAGGCAAATATTGGTCAACCTCAGGTATCATATCGTGAAACAATTACGCAGGCTGCTGAATGTGAAGGTAAATATATCAAGCAATCTGGTGGTCGTGGTCAATATGGACATGTTTGGATTAAATTTGAACCAAATCCTGATAAGGGTTATGAATTTGTTGATGCAATTGTTGGTGGTGTTGTTCCTCGTGAATATATACCAGTAACTGATAAAGGTTTACAAGATGCTTTAAAAACAGGTGTTTTAGCTGGATATCCAATGGTTGATGTTAAAGCAACTTTATTTGATGGTTCATATCATGATGTTGATTCATCTGAAATGGCATTTAAGATTGCAGCTTCGTTAGCGTTGAAAGAAGCAAAAAATAAATGTAAACCAGTGTTGCTTGAACCAATTATGAAGGTCCAAGTAATTGTTCCAGATGAATATCTAGGAAATGTTATGGGTGATATTACATCTCGTCGTGGTCGTCCACTTGGTCAAGAATCTCGTGGTAATGCTTTGGCTATTGATGCGATGGTACCACTTTCAGAAATGTTTGGTTATGCTACAAGTTTAAGAAGCAATACACAAGGTCGTGGAAACTTTACAATGGTATTTGATCATTATGAAGAAGTTCCAAGAAATATTGCTGAAGAAATTATCAAAAAAAATGGTGGTAATTAATTACTATGCCCAAATAAAACAAACCACATGTTAATATCGGTACTATTGGACATGTAGGACATGGTGAAACTACTTTAAAAGCAGTTATTACTAATGTTCTATCTAAAAAAGAATTTGCAAATTTAGTAAATTTATATGCAGATATCGATAAGGTACCAGAAGAAATAGGTATTGTTAATAGTTCTTCTGTTGAAGAACAAGTTAAAACAAAGTGTATGAAGAACATCAAACACAAAAAGAAAAAATAAAAATAGTGTCAAACTAAGGGAAAATACTTGCTATTTTTCCCTAGTTGATATAAAATAATAATTGTAATTAAATAAAAGGAGGAAAATAAAAATGGCAAAACAAAAATTTGATCGTTCAAAACCACATGTTAATATTGGTACAATTGGACACGTAGACCATGGTAAAACTACTTTAACAGCAGCTATTACTAATGTTCTATCTAAAAAAGGATTTGCAGATTTCGTAGATTATGCAAATATTGATAAGGCTCCAGAAGAAAGAGAAAGAGGTATTACTATTAATACTTCACATGTTGAGTATCAAACTGAAAAAAGACATTATGCTCACGTTGACTGTCCTGGACATGCTGACTATGTAAAAAACATGATTACAGGTGCAGCTCAAATGGATGGTGCAATCCTAGTTATTGCAGCAACTGATGGACCTATGGCTCAAACTCGTGAACATATCTTACTTTCTCGTCAAGTTGGTGTTCCTCGTATGGTTGTATTTTTAAACAAATGTGATATGGTTGATGATGAGGAATTATTAGACTTAGTTGAAATGGAAGTTCGTGAATTATTAAATGAATACGGATTTGAAGGTGATGATACACCAATTATTCGTGGTTCTGCATTAAAAGCTCTTGAAGGAGATCCAAAATATGAACAATCTGTTCTTGATTTAATGGATGCTGTTGATAATTGGATTGAAACTCCAGCACGTGATACTGATAAACCATTCTTAATGCCAGTTGAAGATGTATTTACAATCACTGGACGTGGAACTGTTGTTACAGGACGTGTTGAAAGAGGTACTTTAAAGCTTAACGATGAAGTTGAAATCGTTGGCCTTAAAGAAACTAAGAAAACTGTTGTTACAGGTATCGAAATGTTTAGAAAACAACTTGATTATACTGAAGCAGGTGATAATACTGGTGTATTGTTACGTGGTATTGCTCGTGAAGACGTTGAAAGAGGTCAAGTATTAGCTAAACCTGGAACTGTTACTCCACATACTAAATTCAAAGCTCAAGTTTATGTACTTAGCAAAGAAGAAGGTGGAAGACATACTCCATTCTTCAGTAATTATCGTCCACAATTCTATTTCCGTACTACAGATGTAACTGGTGTTATTGAATTACCAGAAGGTGTAGAAATGGTAATGCCTGGAGATAATGTTGAAATGACTGTTGAATTAATTGCTCCTATCGCTATCGAAAATGGAACTAAGTTCTCTATTCGTGAAGGTGGTAGAACAGTTGGTGCAGGTAACGTTTCTGAAATTCTTAAATAATTTTAATAATAAAAACAAGTGATAATGTTTTATTACTTGTTTTTTTGCAAATATTATTATTGGAGGTTGTAAGATATGAAGTATAAAAGAATTTTATTAAAATTAAGTGGTGAATCATTGGCTGGTAATAGTGAAAAAGGAATTAATTTTGATAAAGTTTTAGAAATTTGTTCGGAAATTAAAGAAGTAGTTGAAAAAACTAATGTGGAAATAGGTATAGTAGTAGGTGGAGGAAATTTTTGGCGAGGACGTAGTAATCAACATATGGATCGTTGTACATCTGATTATATTGGTATGTTGGCAACAACAATGAATGCTTTAGCTATTAATGACGCTTTTAAGCAATTAGGACAGGAATCAAGAGTTCAAACCGGCATTGAAATGCGCCAAATATCAGAATTTTATATTAAAAATAGAGCAGATCGTCATATGCAAAAAGGAAGAATTGTTATATTTGGTTGTGGAACTGGTAGTCCTTTTTTCTCAACTGATACAGCAGCAGCTTTGCGTGCTGCCGAAGTGAATGCTGATATTTTGATTAAAGCTACAAATGTTGATGGTATTTATACTTGTGATCCTAAAAAAGATTGCAATGCTAAGAAAATAGATGAACTATCTTATATTGAAGTATTAAATAAGAAGTTAAAAGTTATGGATTCAACTGCTATAAGTTTGTGTATGGAAAATGAAATGCCTATTATTGTTTATAATTTAAATAATAGTGGTGATTTGTTAAAAATTGTTAATGGTAAAAAAGTTGGAACTTTAGTTAAATAAGATTATATTTTTTCAATTATGTTTCATAATATAAATGATATATTATGAAAGATGGTGATTTATGAAAAAATTTTTGTTAGGACTATTATTAATTATTATACCTATAAATGTATTTGCTATACAAATTGATAAAGATGTAAATTCTGGTATTATTTTATCAGCTGATGAAAATATTGTTCCTACTGATACAGTTTTAAGTGTATCTAATATAAATAATTCAACATTACAGAATTTAGCAAATAGTTATAAGCTTACAAGTTATGGCTCATATAATATTTCCGTTTTAAATCAAGCTATTCGAATAAAACCTAATGGTAATGTTTCATTGTCATTTCCAATAGCAAATTATAATTTAAAAAAGATTTACGTATTACAGGTTGAGGATAGTCGTGTTAAAACGGTTTATACTAATGATATAAGTAATGGTTTAGCAAATAATTTAGTGGTAGAAAATAATTATGCAACAATTATAACTAATGATTTTTCTTTAAGTAATGATAATACCTATATAATAGGGACAATCAATACTGAAACAGAAAATCCATTAACTTATGATGGTAATTTTACTGGTTTATTATTAATATCTGGATTTGCTATGGTAGTGTTGATGATATTGTTTACTAAATTATATATTGATAATAAAGATTAAAAAAATAATAGATTTCTATTATTTTTTTAATATGTGTCTTAGTGGTCTAGCATTTCGGTACATAAAGTAAAGAGCATTATTGGTGATTAACTCTAGATCTCCTATATATTCATTGACATTTGCTCCAAAGTTTAGTTTAAATTGAATAAGTCCTTTATATTTTTCGTTTGTTAGAATATTTGGAAGTCCACCAATCTTGAATCTTTTATATCCCTCTTGTGAATATTTTTCGATTAATTTCCATATTAATAAGTGTTTACCATTAAATTTTTTGTATTTTGGATTATGACCATCCATCATTATATAAACTGTATCTGCATATTTGATTATTAGTGCTGAGGCAATAACAACACCAGTTGGATTTTGTGTAATGATGTTAGTAGCATTAATTAAATTAACTCGACAGTCATTTACTTCGTTTTCAAGTGAGATTTTTTTAGCAATACTTTTTTTAGAATTATTTATTTTAGTCATAATGACATCATGATTAAATTTTTCACTTTCTTGTATTTTCAATTGGTATTTTATTTGTAATTTTTTTAGGAAATGATTACTATCTAGTTTTGCATAATAGAAATCAATCATATTCCTTTTTTCAAAGAAATAGTAACAATCTTCGTAATATCTTAAGTTTCTAGGGTATTTTTTTTGTGTTTCTAAATACAAATATTTTAAGGAATTTTGGGTGCCTTTATAAATGGTTATACCATTATTATCTGCACTTCTGATTTTTGTTCGATATTCTTTTTTGATATTAGAAAAAAGTTGTGAAAGAGGTTTTGTCAAATCGATAAATGCTTCAAATCGTGGTTTTAAACTTTCAAATTCATCGTTATAACCAAGGTGGTAAAAACCGCATCTTTTAAGGGTATTAAAGATTTTTTCATAATTTTCATTAGTGTAAATAATATTTTTATTTTCATTATATGTATTTTTTATAATTAATGGATTTATCTTTATGGCAATTACATCGTGTTTTCCTAAATATTTTTTTATTTCTTCAACATATTTTTTTACTAGTTCTTGATCATTGTAATCGATTAAAAAACCATGTGGTGCATAGGCATATTTGAATCCATCTAATTTTTCAATGAGTAATAATGTAGCTGCTAAAATATTATTGTTTTCAATCAAACCTAAAAAAATACTATCAAAATTTTGTTTATTCATAATAAAAGCATATTCCTTAGTTTGGTAAATTGATTTTAGATTGTAATTGGTTGCGAATGTCGTAAATTCTTCATTAGTTAATTGTTTTAACATATTTATCCTCCTCAAAATTCGAATTATATCATTATAGCACAACTCTGTATTATTTTCAATTTATAATTTTGTATTTTTTATAAAATAAAAAAAATGTATATAGATACTAGAATTTTATTTGTTTATAGTGTAAAATTAATACTAGGTGATACAGTGAAGAATATAATAGATATTTTTAAAAGATTTATTACTTATAAATGGAGTCCTAATTTTATTTCGACTATTTTTCGAAATGAAAAAATGGAAACAATTTCTGAGCCAGGTTTTCATAAAATTGATCATGGGTGTTTAACAGCGTCAAATTCTTTTTTTGTAAAATTGGTGTGTTCAGTAATTATTATTATTTTTACTAATTTAGGAACAATAACTTTTGAATCGGCAATAGATATTATTAAACAAAATTGGATTATTCCTGCTTTATATATTGTAATTGCAGTTATTCCAAATTTTATAATTTATACAACTAAAAAAAATCGCTTTGTTAAAAGATATCCAAAATTGTATTATAATATGTTGATTTTAGTATTAATAGCTATGATTGAAGTTATATTTACAGCTATTTATTTTATTAATAGTTTTGATAGTTCAAATAATGTGTTATTGTTTACTTCAATAATTGGTTTAATTGCTAATTTTGCAACGTTATATGGTTATGTTTCAATTATGGTTGGAATTATTGATTTTTGTATTTTTACTAATAAAATTGCCTTAGATAAAAAAACAGCAGAAGGTGTTAACTTTGGCGATTATATCGATTATTTTTAAATAGGAGGTGTTATATGGGAATATTTGATAAAATAAAAAGTGTTTTTAAGGGTAAATCACAAGAGGAACAAAAAACAATTGAACTTTATGATAAAGGCTTGCAAAAAACGCGTCAAGATTTTGTTTTTAAGTTAAATACATTGAATAAAAAATATAAAAAAGTGAGTAATGAATATTTTGAAGAATTAGAAGAAATATTAATAATGGCTGATATTGGTGTAAATACAGTTATGAATTTTATAGATAAATTAAAAAAACGTGTTAAATCAGAAAATATTACTGATGTTGAAGATTTAAAAGAAATTATTGTTGATGAAATGTTTATTATTTATGTTAATAATCAAGTTATTGTAAATAAAATTAATTATTCAAAAGAAGGACCGACAGTTATTTTATTTGTAGGTGTAAATGGTGTAGGTAAAACTACAACAATTGGTAAATTAGCTCATCAAATAAAAAATGATGGTAAAAGTGTTTTAATGGTAGCTGGTGATACTTTTAGGGCAGGCGCAATTGAACAAATTGAACAATGGGCAGAAAAGGTTGGTTGCGAAGTAGTTATGCGTGAAAATTCTGATCCTGCAAGTGTTATTTTTGATGGAATTACTAAAGCTAAAAATGAAAATATTGATGTTGTTTTAGTTGATACTGCTGGACGTCTTCAAAATAAGGTAAATCTGATGAATGAATTAGCAAAAATAAATAAAGTAATTGGAAATATAATTCCATCTGCTCCACATGAAACATTATTGGTTTTAGACGCTACAACTGGTCAAAATGGAATTAGTCAAGCTAAAAGTTTTAAGGAAATAACAGATGTAACAGGAATTGTTTTAACTAAATTAGATGGTACAGCTAAAGGAGGAATTGTTTTAGCTATAAAAGAAGAAGTAAATTTGCCTGTTAAATATGTTGGACTAGGAGAACAAATTAATGATTTACAAGTCTTTGATGTAGAAAAATATATATATGGATTATTTAAAGATATGGTTGGTGAAGTAAATGAAGAGTAATTTACAAATAAATAATAAAAAAGATAATAAAAAAATAGAATTAAATAAAATTCAAAAAATAGCGTTACTTAGTCAATTACTTTTGATTTTTGCGATAATTGTATCATTTATAATGTCTAGATATGTTATTGAATTAACATTATTAATGAATACATATTTAGTTATTTTAGCATTTGTTATGGCTTATACTAATTATACAATTTATAAAAGAAAAAGTATTAGTATTATATATTTAATATTAGGAGCTGTAATTTTAGTTGATATTTTGCTTGGAATTTTTGGTTAAATGGAAGAACAGGTATATTTAACGATTTTATATAATTATTATCAAAAATTATTAACTGATAAACAGCAGATATATTTTGAAGAATATTATTTTAATAATTTATCATTAGCTGAAATTAGTGATAAATATAATGTAAGTAGAAACGCTATTCACAAACAATTAAAAGAAGTCGAAATAAAATTAAGAGAATATGAAAAAAAATTAAATTTATATGATAATTATTTAAAAATTAAAGAATTAATTAAAAATTTAGATGAAAATTTACAAGAAAGAATAGAAAGATTAATATAAGAGGGTGTTAATGTGTTTGGAAAAATTATATATATAAGTGATAATGTTGCACAGGTTGAAATACCAGCAGGAACGCCAGTTGCTGAGAATTTAATGAATATGCACGTTATATTTGAAGATGATAAAAAGAAAATTTTAGGTGAAATTGAAGATATAAGTGAAAAAATTATTAAAATAGGGTTCTTAGGAGAAATTGTTAATGGAAAATTTGTTGGTGGTGTTATTAGGAAGCCAACTTTATCATCAAATATTAGAATAATAACTAAGGAAGAGTTAGCGTTAATAATTGGTGAAAATACTCCTGGTAGTATGGTTCTTGGTATGTCACCATTATATGATGATTGTGTAATCAGAGTAGATATTAATGATTTATTTAGCAATCATATGGCTATTTTTGGTAATACTGGAAGTGGTAAATCTTGTGGAGTTGCCAGACTTTTACAAAATGTATTTAATAATCCTAATTTTTTACCATATAAGTCAAATTTCTTTATTTTTGATGCTTATGGCGAATATCATAATGCTTTTAAAGATATAGATAAAATTAATCCTAATTTGCATTTTAAATATTATACAACTAATAAGACAGAGGCTGGTGAACAACGTTTAAAAATTCCTTTATGGTTATTAAATGTTGATGATTTGGCTTTATTATTGGAGGCTACGAGTCATTCACAATTAACGATTATAGAAAAAATGTTAAAATTAGTTAAAATATTTTCTCAATCTGATGAGCAATCTATTAAATATCGTAATCATTTAATAGCTAAAGCAATTATGAATATTTTATATACTAATCAAACATCTCCAAGTAAAAGAAATGATATTTTTTCAATCTTATCTACTTGTTCAACCGCTCAATTTAATTTAGAAGCTCCTGTACAAGGAATTGGTTATGTTCGTAAATTCCGTGAATGTTTTACGATGAATAAAGATGGACAATTTACAGAAAGTATTTTAGTAACAGAATATATTAGTAGTTTTATTGATGAAGAATTAGAAAAATATGAACCTGAAAAGGATACTTTCTATACATTAGAGGATATGGAAAAAGCTATGAATTTTACATTAATATCTGAAGGTCTTTTAAAAAATGAAAAAATGTATGATGAAGCTATAATGTTAAAAGTTAGATTACATGCTTTAGTAATTGGCGAAAATTCAGAATATTTTAAAATGGATAAGTATATGACAGTTGAGCAATATATTTCAAGTTTAGTTGCTTGTCCAGATGGGAGAAAAGCTCAAATTATTAATTTCAATATTGAAGATGTTGATGATGGGTTTGCGAAAAGTGTAACAAAAATATATACAAGAATGCTATTTGATTTTACTAAAAGATTAAATGTTCGTGCTTCAATACCATTTCATATTTTTTTAGAGGAAGCACATCGATATGTTCAAAATGATAATGATAAATTTTTACTTGGATATAATATATTTGATCGTGTTGCGAAGGAAGGACGTAAATATGGCTTAATTTTTAATCTAATTTCACAACGTCCTGTTGAAATTTCGGAAACTGTTATTTCACAATGTTCTAATTTTATTATCTTTAAAATGAATCATCCAAGAGACTTGGAATATATTAAAAAAATGTTACCAAATATTAGTGCTGAAGTAGTTGAAAAGCAAAAAAGTTTACAGCCTGGTACGTGTGTTGCCTTTGGTAAAGCTTTTAAAATACCAATGATTATCAAAATGCAAATGCCAAATCCTGAACCTCATAGTTCTAACTGTGATGTAGTAGCTAGATGGGGAGTTAATTAATAAAAAAATTATCATGTGATAATTTTTTTGTAATAAATCATATATTAAAATGAGGTGTTATATGGAATATTTATACCTTTTAGATGAAATATATACTTCTTTTAAAAATAATGATTTATTTACTAAAAATAAAAACTATAAATTTATTAAAGAGAACAATACTAATATTGTTAGGTTTGAAGAGATTGATTCACAATTTGAAAGTATAACGGGATCTATTTCTGAACAAAAACATTTAGTAATTATTTTAATTGAAATATTAAATAAAAATGATAAATATGTTATTTTAAGTCATTCTTATATAAAGCAAATTGGTAATAAAGAAAATGCTACAATTTATAATTGTATTTGGAAGAATGGTGTTAAACATACATTAAATGGCATAGAAAATATTATTGAAAATAGAAATGAATTATATAATTTTTATAATATAAATAGTGATATTAATCAAAAAAATTTAGTAAAAAGACTATAAAACATAGCCTTTTTTCTTTTTTTATTATATAATTTAAATTGGTGATAGAAAATGTTTGAAAGTTTAGGAGATAGATTACAAAATGCTATAAAAAAAATTAAAGGTTATGGTAAAATTACGGAAGATAATATAAGTGATGTTACAAGAGAAATTAGACTTGCTTTATTAGAAGCTGATGTTAATTATAAAGTAGTAAAAGAATTTATTAATAATGTAAAAGAAAAAGCGTTAGGTGAAGAAGTCCAAAAAAGTTTACAACCAGGTGAATTATTTGTAAAAATCGTAAAAGATGAATTAGTAGATTTATTAGGTGGTGAAAGTGCACCACTAAATACTAATGGTAATCCGGCAATTTTAATGCTAGTTGGATTACAAGGTAGTGGAAAAACGACAACTATTGCAAAATTAGCTAATTTTTTAAGAAAAAAACATAACAAAAAACCGTTACTTGTAGCATGTGATGTTTATAGACCTGCTGCTATTGATCAATTAAAACAATTAGGTAAAGAATTAAATATTGAAGTTTATTCAGAAGGTAAGAATAATCCTGTTATGATTGCTAATAACGCTATTGTATATGCTAAAGAAAATGGTTTTAATTATGTGTTAATTGATACTGCGGGTCGTTTGCATATAGATGAAAATTTGATGCAAGAGTTAGATGATATTAGTAATAATATCAAACCAGATGAAACTATTTTAGTAATTGATAGTATGACTGGTCAAGATGCTATTAATGTAATTGAAGGATTTAATAATCGTTTAAAATTAACAGGGGCAATTTTAACAAAGTTAGATGGTGATACAAGAGGTGGTGTCGCTTTATCTGTGAGGCATTTAACCAATGTTCCAATTAAATTTATTGGTATTAGTGAAAAGCTAGATGGTTTAGAAGAATTTCATCCAGATCGTATGGCAACAAGAATTTTAGGTATGGGCGATTTAATGACTATGATTGAAAAGGCAGAGGAAGTTATTGATCAAGATGAAGTTATGAATGTAGCAAAGAAGATGCAAAAAGGAAATTTTGATTTAGAAGATTTTTTAAGTCAGTTAAAACAAATTAAAAAGATGGGTCCATTAGAAAATTTATTAAAATTAATTCCTGGAGCAAGTAAAATGGGGTTAAATAAAGTTCAAATAAATCCCAAAGATATGGCACATTTAGAGGCAATTATTTTATCTATGACACCACAGGAAAGAAAACATCCTGAAATTATTAAGGCAAGTCGAAAAATACGAATAGCTAAGGGGTCAGGTAGAACAGTTGAAGAAGTTAATCGTTTATTAAAACAATTTGAGCAAATGAAAACAATGATGAAGCAATTTAAAAATGGGAATTTTAAATTACCATTTTAGAAAATATTATTTTGCATAAAGAATATGTAATTATTTGAATATTTTATTATCAATGGATAAATAACAGATATTTATAAAGTTATCTGTTATTTATCTTGTAGTATAATAATATATTAAAAAAATTTTGTGAATTTTTCTAAATTACTTGCATAAAATTTATTAATATGGTATTATATAGTGGCAGTGATGTAAATGGACCTTTAGCTCAGTTGGTTAGAGCATCCGGCTCATAACCGGGCGGTCGTAGGTTCGAGTCCTACAAGGTCCACCATCTGCGGGTGTGGCGAAATTGGCAGACGCACTAGACTTAGGATCTAGCGCCGCAAGGCATGGGGGTTCAAGTCCCTTCACCCGCACCAGTGACGTTTCTATTCGAACTTTTTCGAATATTGATATAAAACATTACCCCTTAGGTCATTTTGATACATTTGTCAAAATATCTAGGGGGTTAATTATTTTGTCAAAACAAAATAATTTTGATTGATATATAATAATTTATAGAATTATAGTATAATAAAGTTGAATAAAAATTGATGGGAGGAATAAAAATGCCTGACAATATAGACATATCAAAAACTGAATTTGGACTTCAATTCAATTATAATTTATATGATAATGATTATGTCGTTGAGATTCACTATCCTAACAATAATACACCTTATCATATTCCTTACATACTTGTTTTGCCATCCAAAATGGATGAATCAAGTTTTCTTTCAGTAGAAGTAAATAATTTAGAAGTAGATGATGAAAATGAATTGTTGAAAAATGGCTTAATTACAGCACGCGATTTTGTTAAAAAATTGAAAGGGTTTAATGCTCCTGTTTTAATACCAATATTACCTAGTGTTTTGAATGGAATACCATATTATCAGCAGCTTTCTAAAGAATGTTTTGATATCGATAAAGATAATTCTTATTATCGTATTGATTTACAAGTATTAAATATTATTAATGAAGTAAAAGAAAGAGTTTCAAGCCAAGTTGAAATACAAGAGAAAATATTTCTGAATGGATATTCTGCTTCTGGTGTTTTTGCCCAACGTTTTGCCTTATTGCATCCCGAAATAATAGAAACAGTTTGTATTGGTGGAACTACTGGAAGTATTCCCATGCCTACTTCACAATTAGACTATCCTCTTGGAATAAAGGACTATGAAGATTTAATAGGAAAAACTTTTGATATAGAGAATTATCGCAGAATAAAATTTAGATACTATGTTGGAGAATTTGAAGAAAAACGAAAAGCAGTAGCACGATTTGATGAAGATGGAAATCTTGCTCCTATGCATGATATGAGTTACTTTGTGCGAAGTGTCCCTAGTTCTGTTGGATATAGTCAAAGAAAATTATTTGGAAAAAATTTGTTAGAAAGATCAAAAAAACAAATTGATTTATTACAAAGTATGGGAATTGATATTACACAAACAATAATGATGGGAAGAACTCATAACAATCAAAGTGGAATTGGTGTTAATGAACTTGGTGAACAATTTGTAAATGATTGCTATCAAGAAATGTTTATAAAACAAATTAAAAAGTTGTAAATAACCTCTACACTAGCACCAGATTGATAGGAAACTCGGAAAACTCGAGTAAAAATAGCAGGTTAAAAACACGAAAAAAATAAAAAATTTAATTTAAGGCTTGTATTATATAGGAAAAATTGATTTTGGTAATT
>CANQIS010000026.1 GCA_947624115.1 uncultured Bacilli bacterium | reverse complement strand
GATAATTCTATATTAATATATTGATTATTATATTTTAGTATTAGATCTACTTCATTACTTGCTTCTTTTTTATTATTTACTGGTAATTTCCTTTTTAATAATTTTACATTTCCTTTAATTTCATTTAAAGGTATTTCAAAATAATCTGATAAGAATTTTTCTAATATATCGATATTTTCTTCTTTATTAAAGATATTAGTAAACATGAAATCCATATTTAATGGAATTATTTCTCCAGGTTTTAATTTAGTTTTCAAAGTTGAATGCATAAATTCCTCCTTTGTTTAGTAAAATATCATATATATAATTCATTGTAAAATGACTATTTTTTTAAATTTGTTATCTATTTATAACAGATTTTTTAAATTGTTATACAGATTTTTAAAATATGAATATTATAATTATCAAAAAAAAATAATTTACCATGTTTGATAAATTATTAAAAAAATATATTTCTTAATTTAAAATACCATAAAAGTGTGATATACAATTATTCTTACTCTATTTTAAGATATTTAATATTTATTATTTAATTTGTTTTATTTTCTGTTTATATTCTATGCAGTATTCATCATTATAAAATATACGATCATTTACGTAATTAACTACTTCTTTTATTTTATTTTCATCTTCATATATTTGTTTATCGGAAATATATTTATTATCAATTAAATATTTACATTCTAAACGTTGAGATAATAGTGATGCGTAGTTTCTAATTGGAACAGTTATATGGCAGTATGATGATAAATCTAAACCATTGTGTCCTAAATTATATGGTGAATAATAAGAAGGATTATATATATTATTAATACATTCTAGTATTTGTTTAGACATTTCCTCTTCTTTTATTTCTTTTATTTCTTTTATTTGATCAATTAATTTTAGATCAACATTAGATGTATTAACACGATAAATAAAGGGAATATTTAATTTTGAAATAATATCACTAGTAAAATAGTTAGTTAAAATCATTAAGACATCAACAAAATTAGTATGGGAATTTTGGTATTTTTCTAATAGTTTTTCATTTGGTATTAGATATTGTTTTTTTAGTTTTTTGATATAGTGATAATCCATATTATAAAAATTATTTCTTTTAATATGATTGGCTATATCAATAATTGTGCTCATAGTCTTTATTTTTGCAATATCGTTAGTATTAAATATATCTTTAACATCTTGGTAACTAAAGTTATCATTAATTTTTATGATAGCTTTTTGAATATCGAATGAAATAATATCTAAGTTTTTTGACAAAAGGAAACGATGGGCTATAACATTTCTAGTTGTATTTTTTACTAATGAGCAATTTGTATATGTCAATGAATGTGGTAACATAGTTAGTGTATAGTCTGGTAGATAGATAGTTGCTCCTTTTTTATAGGCTAATTCGTCTAGTTTTGAATTAGTCTTGATATAGTTTGTTAAATCAGAAATATAGATATCTAGTTCATAGTTTCCATCATTATTTTTTATTAGTGAAAAAGCATCATCGTATGATTTTGTATTATCGTTATCGACAGTAAAGGTATAACGACTAGTTAAATCTAATATATTATGATCTCTATTTATAATTTTTTGTTTAATAAAGCGATCATAATATTTACTATTATAGGTATCTTGAATACCGTAACGATAGTTTATATTTGATAGAAATTGTTCTTTATCAATTATTTCAAATTGTTTTATATGTTCTATGGCATCATTTAAAAAGAAACGTATTCTTTTATTTTTTCGTTTACTAAATTCGTTTTGTCGTAGTTCTTGTTTGGCTAATTGCAATCTATTTATTATTAAATTTTTGTAACCTTTAGTCATTTTTAATTTATCGTTTTTTAAAAATAAATCAATAATTTTTTCGTAGTATAGTTCTTCAAAGTTGCTTGGATAATTTAAACATTTTAGGTATTCTGTAATAACATCATCTAAAAGGTATTTATCACAATGGTTTTTAAAATTAACAAGTTCTGGAAAAGTTTTAAATATTTCGGATACATAATTATATTTTTGTTGTTTAAAGATAAAATAATATAAAGTACTTTCTATTCTATCTTTATCATCGAGATTATTATTTTTTTCAATAACTGGTATACCTATTTGAATAATGGTTAATTCTAAATTATCTTTAATTGTTAGTAAGAAATTGATATTTTGTCTAACAATATTATTTAAATTGCTTTGTGTATTATCTATTTTTTTAGTTATTTTTTCGATAGTTTTATTTAACTTTTCAACAATTTCTACTGTTTCTAAATATTTAGTATTATTACCAGCATTTAAATATTTAAAGCATTTATACATTGATTTTTCGTTATTTTTTTTATTCATTTGTAAATAACAAATTGATTCATAGAGAGTTTGGACTATTAAAGATATTATTTGTTGTTCTGTTAGGTGTAAATTATATTGTTCTAATTTAAGTTTTAATTTATTTAAGCTATATACATGTTCGTTTTCTAATATTTCTAATAATACAATAACATCTTTGCTCATAATACAACCTCCATTTAGTTTCTTAAGTTTTTACTGATCATTTCTTGTTCATTTGTTAGTTGTTTAATTCGTTCAATAATTCTCCCAGCCTTGATTACATCAATACCTTCTTTAGTTGTACTTAAATGGTCATTCAATTGATTTAAGTTTAAGTTTGACGTAAAGAAGGTTGGTAGTTTGTGTTCCATACGATATTGAACTAATGGACATAAGATTTCGTCTCTAGCCCAAGGGGTTATGGTCTCAGCACCAATGTCATCAATTAATAAAATTGGGGCTTTAGTTGCATATTCGTATTTATCATTATAATCGGTTTGGAAGGAAGCTTTCAATTCTCTTAAAAAATCTGGCCAAAATATTATAGCACTTTTATAACCTTTTTTTGCTAATTCATTTAACATTGCTGATATTATATACGTTTTACCACAGCCAAAATTACCACATAAGTATAACCCTTTTTGATGTTTATCCTGAGGATAATTTGTTATGAAATTTTTGATACTGGTAATAGTTGCAAAACGGTTTTTATCATTAGTATAAATATCTTTCATTTTAGCGTCTTTTAGGTAAACGGAAGTACCAATAACATTAATATTTTTTAAATAAGCTGTTTCTTTTTCTAATTGTTGTTTGAATTTACAACTTTTGTATTTAAAAATTAAACCATTTTCTTTTATTTTTGGTAAGTAAGCATAACCTTCTAATTTATTTTTACATTCTAAAATTGATTTACAATTTTGACAATTATTATACTCTTTTGCTGAAATTTGTAAAGATGATGTTGATTGTTGTAACTGTTCTTTAGGTATTTTTATTTTTGATACTAATTTTTTAAAATCTGGATCTTTTAGTGCTTCTTCGTAATTTTTTTCTAATTTTTTTAATATTTCTGTATGATAACCTAAGGAATCAATACTTTCTTTTATACTTTTCATATTTTGTCACCTACTTAAATTCACTTAACATTTTTTCTATTTCTTTTTGTTCTTCAATACTAGCTTCATTAGTATTTATATTTTGATCAAACCAATCAGGTTTTTTTATTTCTTTTTTTGGCGTTTTCTTTAATGTTGTTATTTTATTTCGTTTTTTATATTCTTTTTCAGCAATATTCATAGCTTCTTCAACGGTTTTTATGTTATTTCTAAGCCATTGACTCGCAATAGTTTCAACAAATGTTTTAGTTAATTTATTATCGTTAATTTTTAAAACGTAATCTAGTAAAACGTTTATAACACCTGGCATCATATTTAAATCAATTGCTAAATAGGATACAATATTTAAATCGGATATTGATGGTTTTATACCACCATTTTTCATAGTTAAATATTCATAAGGTGAAATTGTTTCAAATTGATGAATTATTTTTGATTTTTTTGACGTATCAGTAGTTGGTTTTCTTAAGTATTCAGGTTGTTTTTTGTAAATAATAGTTGGTAGACCACCGGCATTTTCGAATTGATAATATTTTTGACAATTGTTTTTTAATATTTCTTTGTTTATTTTTTTTGTTTCATCAATCGAGTTAATAATTATTTCTTGCATTTGTTCGTTGGTAAAATTATAAATGTACGCTAACGCAATTATAGTATCTTTAGTATCTTTATTAATCATTCTAGTATTTAACATTTCTTCAGGAATTAATGCTAATATTTCATTTAATTGTACTTGATTAGCAATTGTTAAATTGTTTTTATTAATATCTTTGATGTTGTCATAATATTTTAAATGAGGGTTATTATTAGTCGTAAAAATGTCGGAAAATTTGGCAGTTATATTTTCATATTCATTTAAATTAATTGTAGGTAATTTATAATAGCCAATTAGTTTTTCAAATTCATTATTGCCAATGTTACTTAACAAGGAAGTACTTAAAATGGGATTATTGAAAAATTCATATGCAGTTAAAGGCGAATATAATTCATATATATAATTATTAATATTTCCTTTTTTATAGTATGTTTTAAGTAAGCCAATTCCTTCTAATTTTTCTCTAGCAATAATGATATCGTCTAAACGCATTTGCGTATTATTCATTAGATGATGATGAGACCATTCTAGCGAAAAAATATCAGATTTATCTAAATAAGCCCAAAGAGACAAATATAAATTGGTGGCTAATCCTCCAATAATTGGTTGGTATAAATTCAAGAGTGTTTTTTTATCATATTCAGTTAAAATAGTTTTATTTATAATAACGAAAGTATCTGCTGGTAAAATAGTTATATTCATATACTCACCTCTTTAAATATACTATAATTATTGTATCAAATTTCTAGTTAAAATGCGAAAAAAAAAAGAAGATTTGAAGATTTTTTTAATCTAATCTATTAATAATTATTAGTTTGTTTAGAATTTTAATCTATATATACAAAAAAAGCTAAATAATTAGCTTATTCTTCGGCAACATTAACTCTATATTCAACATTAGTTGCTGCTGATACATCAATTCCAATAGGTGTACTAATAGTCTTTGATTCATTAGGTGCGAAAGTTTCTTGTATAGTATTTGTTAAAATAGTAATGACTTGACCTTCGCTATCAGTTACAATCAATTGATAATTATTAACAAAGAAATCGTTTGGTGTTGTATTTGTTATCTTAGTCATAATTGTAGTAGTACCATTAGTAACTTGAAAAGCTGTATTTTCAAACACAATCCCATCTACGTTTTTTTCTCCAACTACATTTTCATCGGTAATAACTGTAGTGTTTTCATTGTTATCTTCATTTGGTTTATTATTATTAGGATCTTCTTCTTTTTTGGTACAAGAACAACCTGAGACAAACATTGTAGTTGCAACTAAGGCCAAAATAATTAATTTTTTCATTGTTATACCTCCTCTATTATAAATGATATCATATTTTATTTATTCAATCAATATTTTTTTACTTCGATTATTTCATAAGCTTCAATAATGTCGCCTTCTTTTAAATCATTATAATTTTCAATAGTTATGCCACACTCTAAGCCTTTTTTAACTTCTTTGACAGAGTCTTTTTCTCTTTGAAGAGAATTAATATTACCATCATATATAACAATACTATCGCGAATAATTCTAGCTTTAGCACTATTTTTTATGATTCCTTCTGTTACATAACTTCCAGCAATGGAACCAACTTTTGAAAATTTAAAGATTTTTCTGATTTCGGCTGTTCCAATTACTTTTTCTTCTAAAACTGGATCAAGCATACCTTTCATTGCAGCTTCCATTTCTTCAACAACTTTATAAATAATATTATATAATCTAATTTCAACATTATTATCTTTAGCATATTCTTTAATTTTATTATTAGGTCTTATATTAAAGCCAATAATGATAGCTTGAGATGCTTGGGCTAGAACAACATCACTTTCTGTAATAGCACCAACACTACTACGAATGACATTGACTTTTACACCTTCAACATCTAATTTTTCTAAAGCATTTTTAACAGCTTCACTACTTCCATTCACATCGGCTTTAATTAGAACATTGATCTCTTTAGCCCCATCTTTAATTTTTGAGAATAGATCTTCTAATGTTACTGTATTGGTTTTTTTATTTTGCATTAGTCTGGCTTGATTTTTTCTTGTTTCGCCAACATTTCGAGCTTGTTTTTCTGATTCAAATGACATGAATTTGTCACCAGCCATTGGAGTTTCGTTTAATCCTGTTATTTCTACTGGTGTTGATGGAATAGCTTCGATAATTTCTTCACCTTTGTCATTTTTTAGAGTTCTGACTTTACCATAAGCGGTTCCAACAACGATCGGATCTCCTAAGCGTAATGTTCCATTTTGAACAAGGATAGTTACCACAGATCCTACTTGTTTATCAAGTCGTGATTCAATAACAGTGCCAATAGCATATCTTTTAGGATTAGCTTTGTAATTTTGCATATCCGCAATTAATAAGATATTTTCTAATAAGGCATCAATTCCAATATTGTTTTTAGCAGAAATCTGATTATAAAGGGTATCACCACCCCAGGTATCAGGTACTAGACCATATTCTGATAATTCAGTCATTATTTTTTCTGGATTAGCGTCAGGTTTATCAATTTTATTAATAGCAACCATAATAGGAACGTTCGCAGCTTTGGCATGATCAATAGCTTCTTTTGTCTGTGGCATTACACCGTCATCAGCAGCAACGATAATTATAACTATATCAGTTATATTAGCACCTCTAGCACGCATTTCTGTAAAAGCAGCATGACCTGGAGTATCAATAAATGTTATTTTTTCATTTTTAAATTCAACTTGATAAGCACTAATAGCTTGAGTAATTCCACCAGCTTCGCCTAGAGCAACATTGGTTTTTCTAATTGTATCTAGTAAAGTAGTTTTACCATGATCGACGTGTCCCATAATAGTTACGACCGGTGCTCTTTTAACTAAATCTTCTTCGTTGTCAATAATTTCGTATTCTTCAAAATTAGTTACATCAGCGGTTTCAGCTCGTTTTAATTCTTTTTTATAGTCATTTACTAAAACTTCAGCGGTTTCAAAGTTAATATTATTATTAACTGTAGCCATTGTACCTAAAAGAAATAATTTTTTTACTAATTCAGCCGATGGAACGTTTAATAAATTTGCTAAATCACTAACCGTCATATTCTCTTGATATAAAATAACATTTTCATTAGATACAGGATTATTAGTCATCAATTTTGATTTATTTTTATACATTTCTTTCTTTTTGACGGCTAAATCTTTTTTTGTTTTTTTATTAATTTCTGATTTCTTCTTGATTTTTTGAATTTTTTCGACGTTGTCATATTTCGTTTTTGGTTCATCAATAATTTCATTTTCGATTGAAAATTCATTTTGCTCTTCTATAATATTTGAATCTTGAGGGGTGTCATTAGCAAAAGCATTGTCCAAAATAACAATTGAATCTTCATCTAATAAATCGTTTTCGCCATTTACTAATATATTTAGTACATCACATTTCTTTAAAACCTCATCAACGGTTTTTTTGATATCTTCTGCATATTCAAACACAGACATCATATAAATCACCTCTTTCTTATTTTATTAAATTATTTAATTCATCATATATATTTTCATCGATATTTACTTCTAATATCTTATCTAAGATTTTTGTTTTTTTTGCTTTTTCAAAAACTGTTATATCTTTTTTTAAATAGGCACCTTTCCCATTGATTTTTCCTGTTGGGTCGACCATAATATTACCATCTTTGGTTCTAACAATTCGGATAAGTTCTTGTTTAGGATATTTTTCTTTGGTAACAACACAACTTCGCATTGGAATTTTTTTTTGTTTCATTTTAACCACTCATTCCTTTCACTTTGTTCAAGGTACACATAGTTTTGAAAACTTTAATTTGTTTTCAGACTATCACCTATATTACAATATTTATGCCTTCTTTTTGAGCTTGTTCAAAAGTTTTAACATCTAGTTTGTAATGGGTTAATCTCGCAGCTAAGCGAACATTTAGTCCCTTTTTACCAATAGCTAATGATAAATTTTCTTGGTCAACGATAACCATAGCTTCACGTTTTTTTTCATCGGTTATATATACATTAAGATTTTTTGCTGGACTTAAGGCATTCTCAATAAAGATTTTTGGATTGCTATTATAGTTAACAACATCTATTTTTTCACCATTTAATTCTTCGATTATTTTATTAATTCTCATACCTTTTTCACCAATACATGATCCAACGGCATCAACATTGCTATTTTCGGAATAAACGGCTATTTTAGTTCGATTTCCAGCTTCACGAGCAACGCTATAAATTAAAATGATTCCTTCATTAATTTCTGGTATTTCTAGTTCAAATAGTCTTTTAACAAAACCATAATGATTTCTTGATAGAAGGATAAGTGGTCCTTTGCCACTGGTTTCCACTTTGGTAATATAAACTTTAATACTTGAACCCATTGTGATTTTTTCGCCAGGAATAATTTCTGTTTTTGATAAAATTCCTTGTGTTCGACCTAAATCAATATAGTAGTTTCTAGCGTCTTCCATTGCTACAATTCCAACAACTAATTCATCTTGTTTGTCGCTAAATTCTTCTATAATTGTATTTCTTTCAGCTTCTCTTATTTTTTGAATAACTACTTGTTTTGCTGTAGCAGCTGCTACACGTCCAAAATCCTTTGGTGTTACTTCTTGTTCAATGGTTTCACCTACTTTAATTCCTGGAACGATTTTTTGTGCCTGTTCTTGCGTTAAATGGATTCTTTCATCAAAATAAACAATTGGCTTATCTTCATCTTCTATTTCTTCTTTATTTTCTTGATTTTCATCTTTTTCTTCAATGGTTGGAAGGCTTATTACTTCTCCATCTTCATTTACTTCAACAACTGTTTTATAGGAATATACATGGAAATCTCCAATTGTTCTATCAATATCCACACGAACATTAGAAAGTGAATGGTAATTTTTTTTGTAAGCTGAAGTTAAAGCTAATTCCATCGCATCATAAATAATATCTTCTGAAATACCTTTTTCTTTTGAAAGAGCATCAACGGCTTTTTTGAATTCTTTGTTATCCATTTTATTCACAACCTTTCTCTTTGGAACATACATCTAAAATATATATTTCTTCTATTGGATCTAATTCATCTAAAATAGGATTTACTATATTACTGACATTGACGCAATCGTCTACAGTAATAATGCCATTTTTATCAATTATTAGTCTTAAAAAATTAGTATTATCTTCTTTTTCATAAATAACTTCATCAAGAATATAACCATTATCATTGATTGTTTTTTCTAATATTTCTCTTATATTTTTTTCTACTTCCATATTGGCCTCCAAAATTTAAATTAAAGAGTGGGAAATCCCACTCTTTGCTTCAACTGGATATAGTATATCACAAATATAATATGCTTGACAACCCTTTTTTATTTATTTTTTTTATCATATTAAACCCTTAATCGTCAATCATTTTCTTAATTTCGTATTTTAAAGTTTCAACTATTTTTTCTTGAGGAATTTTTTTAATAATCTTTCCTTTTTTAAATAGCAATCCTTCATTAATTCCACCTGCAATACCGATATCTGCATTACTAGCCTCGCCTGGGCCATTAACAGCACATCCCATAACAGCAACTGTAATATCATCATCAATTGTTTGTAAAAATTCTTCTACTTCCTTAACAATCTTAATTAAGTCAATTTGGGTTCGACCACAAGTTGGGCATGATACTAATTTTGGTGATTTTAAACATAAATGACAGTTTTTTAAAATTTCTTTAGCTACTTTTACCTCTTTAATTGGATTATCACTTAAAGAAACTCTAATTGTATCTCCTATTCCTTGCCTTAATAAATAACCTAACCCAATACTTGATTTAATTGTACCACTAAATTCTGTTCCTGCTTCAGTAATTCCAAGATGAAGAGGATAAGGAAATGTTTTGGTCGCTTCCTCATAAGCTTCAATACATAAATCTAAATTAGATGCTTTTAATGATAAACAAATATCATAAAAATCTAATTTTTCTAAAATTTCAACATGTCTTTTAGCACTTTCTATCATTGCTAAAGAAGTCGGTTTACCACCATATTTTTTTAATAAATCACGTTCTAATGACCCAGCATTCACTCCTATACGAATAGGAATATTTTTTTCTTTGCAGGCCTCTACTACTAATTTAATTTTGTCGAATGAACCAATATTACCTGGATTAATTCTAACCTTATCAACGCCTGAGGCAATAGCTGCAAGTGCTATTTTATAATCAAAATGAATATCTGCAACAATTGGAATATGTATGTATTTCTTTATTTCTTGAATAGCATAAGCATCTTCTATATCTAAACATGCTACTCTAATAATTTCACAACCTATTTTTTCTAAATCCAAGATTTGTTTTATAGTTGCTTTTACATTTTTCGTTTTTGTGTTACACATTGATTGAATAATTACTTTATTTTGTCCACCTATCAAAACATTACCTACTTTGATTTGCCTTGTTTTTTCTCTATTAATCATATGTTCACTCCTCAAATTTATTGTAACACAAATCACATTTGAACGCTATTATTATAAATCTTTTTTTTATTTTATTTATCGTATTATTTCTAATTCTTTTATCTAATACCTGGTATTTTATCAGTATTTTCCTAATTTTATATTTTAAAGTTTCAACTATTTTTTCTTGAAGATTTTTTTCAATAGATTAAGCATCATCTATATCTAGGCATATTATAATAGTAATTTTAAAATCAAAACAATATTAAAACCATTATAAATTTTTATTTATTTGATTTATAGTATCATTTCTAACTTTTTTATCTAATACTAGTATTTTATCAACGGTATCTAAATGTTCAACATCATACCTATTTAGCATTTGTTCAAGATAATTTGGAATATCTGTATATTTTATCTTACCATCTAAAAAAGCATTTACTAAAATTTCATCAGCAGCATTTAAAACAACTTGATGACTATGTCCTTTTTTAATCGCTTCAAACGCTAACTTTAAGCATTTAAATTTTTCTAAATTTGGTTTTTCAAATTCAAGTGTTTTAATACTAAATAAATCCAATTTTTCTAAATCGTTTTTTAGACGATTAGGATAATTAAGGGCATAAGCAATCGGTATCTCCATTGATTTTGGTCCAATATTTGCCATTATTGTTCCATCCTCAAATTGAACCATCGAATGTACTAAACTTTTTTTGTGAACAACTACTTCAATATTATTAGGATTAACATCAAATAACCATCTTGCTTCTATCACTTCAAATCCTTTATTCATCATAGTGGCTGAATCGATTGTTACTTTTTTACCCATACTCCAAGTTGGATGATTTAATGCTTCTTCTACTGTAATATTATCTGTTATTTCTTTATCAAAAAATGGACCACCTGACGCTGTCAATAATATTTTATCAATTTTATTATTTTTTTCACCATTTAAACACTGCATAATTGCGCTATGTTCGCTATCGACAGTTAACAAAGTTGCATTATTTTCTTTAGCCGTATTAATAATTAATTCTCCACCAGCAACTAATACTTCTTTATTTGCTAAAGCAACTGTTTTTCCATTTTTTATCATGTTATAAGTTGGCTTTAAGCCAGCAATACCAACTAAAGCAGATACAGCAACATCATAATCAGTTAACTGTGATATTTTTTCAATACCTTCTGTTTTATAATAGACATCTAAATCAGTAAATTTTTCTTTTAATATTTTGGCATTTTCTAAAGATTTAATGTAAACATGTTTAGGTTTAAATTCTATAACTTGCTCAATTAATTTTTCTATATTATTACCGGCTACTAAAGTTGTAACTTCAAAAATATCTGGATTTCTTCTAATAACATTTAAAGTACTAGTTCCTATTGAGCCGGTAGAACCAAAAATACTAATCTTCTTTTTCATCTTAATGATCTTCTTCTTTATTATTTAATAACAAGTTTATAATTTTTTCAATACATTTCATTGATTTATTATAACGTCAATTAAATTTTTGTCAATAAAAAAATACTTAAATAGGTACTAATTATTAAAATCTTATATATTTTTCTTTAATATTTTTGTTTTTTCGTTTATAATGTTATAAGGAGATGATAAACTTGAAAAGTGATAACAAAGATTTAAAATTATATATTGTAATTTTATGTTCTATTTTTCTATACGCTATTTTGTTTGCGATTATGAATATTCCTTATAATATATTAGTTGGTTGTATTGGTAATTTAAATAGTAGTGTTAAGAGTATTTATATTATTATTTATCAAATTATTTCGATATTGATTTGCGTTGTGTTTTTTATTAGTTGGTTAAGGGAACCTTATAACAAATTAATTAAACAAGGAAAATTGTATTTAACCGGATTAGGAGCTATTGTGGTATATATATTAATGTCTGAGATGCAACTATTACCATTTCAATTGCTTAATATAAATGTTCAATCAATTCCAACTTATTTAAAAGTGATTTATTTAATTTGTTATGAAGCAATAATGATTGGAATCATTATTTTAATACATTTTAGAAAATTAAAAAAAGATATTAAGAATATAAAAATTAATCATAAAAAATATTTTAGTACTTGTTTAAAATATTGGTTAATAGCACTTTTTATTATGTATATGAGTAATTTATTTATTTATATGATTGATTCTGGAATTCCTAGCAATGAAGAGATAATTAGAGAACAATTTCAGTTAAGTCCAATTTATATATTTATAAGTGCAGTTTTGTTTGCACCTGTTTTAGAGGAATTAATTTTTAGACAAAGTATATGTAATTTGTTTAGAAATAAATGGTTATTTATAATTTTATCTGGTTTAATTTTTGGTGGTATGCATGTTTTTACACACGAAATAACATCAATTACAGATATTCTTTATATAATACCATATTCAGCACCGGGAATTGCTTTTGCCTATATGTTAAATAAAACTGATAATATTTTGGTTTCAATGGGTTTTCATATGTTACATAATGGAATTATGGTAGCATTACAATTTATATTAGTTTATTTTGTATAATTAATCTGTTAATAATTTGTTTTTAACAGATTATTTTTATTTTTTTTAACAATTTTGTTAAGATTATGCTAAAATTAATATAGGTGAAGAATATGGAGAATAAAGATATTTCTAATAATAAAAAAAGCTCAATTTGGAAAATAATAAAATTTATAATTATATTAATATTTGTTATTATAATAACTTTTTTGTATGGAAGATTTGTCGAGCCTAATTTTTTTAAGATTAAAGAATATAATATTGTAAATGAAAATTTTGTAGAGAATTTTTATGGTTTGAAAATTCTTCATATTTCTGATATCCATTATGGTAATACAACTGATAAAAAGGATTTAGATAGAATTTTGAATAAAATTAATTTAACTAAACCAGATATTGTCGTTATGACTGGTGATTTATATTCAATAGAGTTAAGTGATGAGCAGATTGAAGAATTAAAAAATTTTTTGAATTCTATTGATGCTTCTATTAGTAAATACGCAATTAAGGGAAATCATGATAATGATGAGCTTTGGGATAGTATAATTAAGGATACTGATTTTATCGATTTAAATAATAATTATGATTTAATTTATAATAAAAACAATAATAGTATTTTTATGGCAGGAATTAATACTGAAGATGAAATAGATACTAATTTTGAGAAAATTGATGAATATTTAAATAATAATGCTGATAATGAACAAATTGTATATAAAATATTGTTATTGCATAAACCTGATAGTATTACTAATTTTGACTATAGTAAATATGATTTAATTTTAGGTGGTCATTCACATAATGGTCAGGTTAATATACCTTTAATTGGACCTATATATACTCCAGTTGGTGCTAAAAAATATTATAAAGGATATTATGAATTAAATAATACTAAACTATATATATCAAGTGGTATTGGAACATCGTTATTTAAAATGCGACTATTTGATATGCCATCTGTGAATTTATATAGGTTGGTGAATAAATAATGAAGAAAATTATTATAATTATATCTATAATGTTAGTTGTTATTTTAGCAACTTTCTTTATATTTAATAATAAAAATATGACTATAGAAAAATTTATAGAACAGAACGTTTTTGAAAATTTAGATAATTATAATAGTGATTATTATGAGGATTATTTGAAATACTTAAAAAATAATCCAGATATTGATAAAGAGATAATAATTTTATTTATTAATTATTGTTATGAAAATCAAATTAAATATATGGATATTAATAATTATTTTATTAATTTGTATAAAAAAGATAATTTTGTAATTGATAATTTGGATAGATATATTGCTTATTTAAAAGAAAATAAAACTAGTTATGATAATGTAATTGAAATAGTAAATAAAGATTTAGATAAATTTATTTTAGATAATGGAATTGATGAAGATTTTATACTTAATTTAGTTAATGAAAAGTATTATATATCAGACAATTGGGATAGATATATTAATTATTATAAAGATAATAAAGATTTAAATAGTCAGGAAATAGTCACTAATGTGAATTCTAAATTAGATTATGTTTTTTATAATGATTATCAAATGACTGATACAAGTAAAGATTATTTAATGATTGTAAATAAATATTATAAATTAGATAGTACTTATGTACCTAAGGATATGGTTATGATTGAACCTGATTATGGTTATGCTTATGAAATAAGAAAAGATGTTTATGAGGCTTTTAAGGAAATGTATAAAGCTGCCAAAAAAGATAATATTTCACTTTTTATTGTTTCTCCTTATAGAAGTTATAATAAACAAAGAAACATCTATAATTCTTATGTTCAAAGTGATGGTGTTAATAAAGCAGATACATATTCTGCCAGACCTGGTTTTTCAGAGCATCAAACGGGTTTAGCAATGGATTTAGCCCCAAATGTTTATATGGATCTTGATACATTTGTTGACTCTCCAAGTTATAGTTGGATGATTGATAATGCTTATAAATTTGGTTTTATTTTAAGGTATCCTAAAGACAAGGAATATATTACAGGTTATATGTATGAACCATGGCATTATCGTTATGTAGGAATTGAGGCGGCTACAATTATTAAAAATGAAAATTTAACTTTTGAAGAATATTATGAATATTATGTAAAATAAAACTTCCACACTATTAGGCATGGAAGTTTTTTCGTTATTCATAGTTTGAATATAAATACCAATTTTTCTTTAAATTTATTTTATCTTCTATGATCTTATTATGTCATCCATTAATTAAATTATAACAAGTGTCCATATATTTTAATAATAAATAAGATTTATGAGATGTACTTTTTTGACAAAATAAAATTTCTTAAAGTTTTATAAATTAATGTATTATGAATTTTTTAGCTTTCAAAACTTTTAAATTCAAAATTATAATACTTGTGTTTAATAATTGCAATATTTATTTTGGAGAAAAAATATTAAATAAATTTAAGTATAAAAATTAATTTATTTTTTATATTATTTCTAATAATTTTTTCATAATAGTATCAATAACTAAGTCTTTATTTTCTTTTCTTGTTTTTTTGGTTGCTTTGATTTCTAGTAAATAATCTTTGTTTTTTTCTAGATCGTATATACATATAAAAACAATATTATCTTCACCGTATGGATTATTTTTATCTACTCGATTTAATTTACCAGTAATTCCTATTCCATAGTTTGAGTTAGTAAAATTTGATATATTATGAGCCATTTCAATTGCTGTTTCTTTGCTATAAACGGAATATTTTTCAATTATTTTTTTGTTTACGCCCATTTTTATTTTATATTCATTTGAATAAGTAATAGCACTAAATTTTATAACTTCGCTTGCTCCTTCAATATTTGTTATCGCATTAGCAACTCCACCACCAGTACAAGATTCCATAGTGGCTAAAGTTTTATTTTTTTCTGTTAAAATTTTGATTATATTTCTGATTTTTTCTTCCATACTATACCTTCCTTAAAATAACATTACTCGATAGATTGTTTTATAATAATTAAACATAAAAGATGTAATGTAACTAAAATTATATCATTAATCATTAAATCTTTAAATAGTATTAATAAATTTATTTGGTAAATTTATTATTTTCTTTCCAAATTTATTGAGGTTGATAAAGTTAAACATATTTTTTATTTATAGTGTTAGATTTTAAATAAAGTTTTAATATTAAAGCGACTTGTTAAAAAAAGTCGCCTTAATATTTTTTATTATATATTTTTATTTTAACTTTTCTATAACGATAGTTAAAATTGGGTTAGCAAAAAAAGAATCGGTTATTAAATTATTTGAACTAGGACTGACTAAATGAATAGTATCTTGGGCAGTATTTACTAATTCAAATACATCATCATTTAAAACTGTAGTAACTATACCATGAGCATTGATTCTAACTACTGGTTCTTGATAATCCCAAGTACTACCTCCAACGTAAATTGTAGTTTCTCCAACTTTTCTTAATCCAACTCCTATAACTTCATATTGTCCAGGGTAGATGGCAGAACCAGATGAATAGGCTTCTACCATAAAGTCTACTCGGTAAACGCCACCTTCTTTAAAAGTGATTGTATTATCTTCATTTAATGTAAAACTATTATTCATATCATATATTTTAGTATCTATTGGAAGACGTGCATTAGAGGCAACAGTAATACCATAAGCATCTAAATCATCATTAGCTGTCATAAAAAAGGCTGAAGGAACTTCTAAAGGTCCAGGTTCTCCTTGAGGTCCAGGGTAACCCATGTCACCTGGTAGCCCTTGAGGACCTCTTTCACCTTTTTCTCCTTGAGGTCCACGTTCACCAGGTGGACCTGCAGGTCCAGGTTCACCGATTGGTCCCCTCTCTCCTCTTGGACCTTGTGGACCTGTATCACCTTTTATACCTTGAATTCCTTGTGGTCCAACTGGTCCTTGAATTCCTTGTTCGCCTTGCAGACCAGTTTCTCCTTGTAAGCCTTGCTCACCACGAGGTCCCTGGATTCCTGGTGGACCTTGTTCCCCCTTTGGGCCTCTTTCACCTTGGTTGCCTTGAGGCCCTTGTAAACCTCGCTCGCCTTGATCTCCTTTTGGACCTTTTATTTGACCAACATTTTTCCATTGTTGCAATTCTCCGGACCATACATATAAATCTGAACCTACTAAATATGAATCACCTGGCTTACCAGTTTCTATTTGTTGTTCTAATTCATTAATCGAGTTAAATGAACCTAATATGGTAACGCTAGTTCCAGGTGCTCCAGCTGGCCCTTGTAAACCTTTTTCACCTTGTGGACCGGTTGGCCCAATATCACCTTGCAATCCTCTTGGTCCTTCTATACCTGGCGGTCCTTGAATACCCTGAATTCCCATTTCTCCTTGTGGACCCATATCACCTTGAGGTCCTTGAATTCCCTGTGGACCTCTTTCGCCTTGAATTCCTTGGATACCTTGAGGACCAATTGGTCCTATGTCCCCTTGGGGGCCAACGTCACCTTGAGGACCTTTTATTTGTCCAACGTCTAACCAACCATCAGTCGACCATACATATAAATCATTTGCCACTATATATCCCTGTCCTAGGTTTCCAGTTGGATATCTTTCTTTTAATTCATCTTCGGTTTTGAAACTTCCCAATATGTTTAAAGCAGGTCCTGCTGGTCCCATTGGTCCAGTCGGACCTATTATACCAACACATTTCGACTTATATTTTTGATCATTTTCAATTTTTTTTAGAGCTTTTTTATATAAATCCATAAAATCACCTAATTAATTATATTCAATAAATTGAATATTATATTAAATTATTAAAGTGATTTTATTTATTTTTCGTGTTTTAGATTTAAGTTGATCGATTAAAG
>CANQIS010000025.1 GCA_947624115.1 uncultured Bacilli bacterium | reverse complement strand
GAAGAACCAGAAAGATATATAGTTATAAAACCAAAAGAAGACTAAAAACTTCTTTTTTAGTTTACACAAAAAAATAAAGCAAAAGTTGACTAAATTATGAATATAATATAAAATAAAAAAGAAAGAGGGGATAAAAAGTGAAAATAGAAAAATATTTAGAACCTGATACTGAATATTGCAATATTGTCAAAAAAATATTAAAAAATCCAGAATTTATCAAAAGAAAAGAATATAGACATCATGGAAATCGCACCGTTTACGACCATTGTTTATTAGTTTCAGTAATATCATATAAAATTGCCAAGAAATTAAACATGGATTATAAAAGTGCAGCAATAGGTGGTTTATTACATGATTTTTACTATAAGCCATGGCAAGAGCATAAAGATCCACGACCATTTTTTAAAAAACATGGTTTTGCCCATGCAGGAGAAGCATTAGAAAATTCAAAAACTCATTTTCCAGAATTAATGAATAATAGAATAGAAGATATAATAAAAAAACACATGTTTCCATTAAATATTAAACCACCTAAATATAAAGAAAGCTGGGTTATAACATGTGTAGATAAATATGTATCAATGGAAATATTTAAAGATGTAAAAAACTTACCAAAATATGTCGGTATATTTAAAAAAGAAAAAATAAATTAATAAGGTGATATCATGAAAGATACAATAACAGCAATTTCAACTGCCTTAGGGGTAGGTGCAATATCAATTATAAGAGTCAGTGGCGATGAATCAATAAATATTGTGAATAAAATCTTTAAGGGAAAAAATTTAAATCAAGTTGCTAGCCATACTATTAATTATGGCCATATCATTGACGGCGATAAAATAATTGATGAAGTATTAGTATCAATCATGAAAGCTCCGAAAACATTTACAACTGAAGACATTGTAGAAATAAATTGTCACGGTGGTATAGCTACTACCAAAAAAATACTAGAATTATTACTAATAAATGGTTGTCGATTAGCTGATCCAGGTGAATTTACTAAACGTGCTTTTTTAAATGGAAGAATTGATTTACTAGAAGCCGAAGCTATAGGAGATTTAATAAACGCTAAAAGCGAAAAATCTAGAAATTTAGCTATAAACCAATTAAGTGGTACCACATCAAATATGATAAAAAATTTAAGACAGAAAATACTTGAAGTTCTTGCAAATATAGAAGTAAATATAGACTATCCTGAATACGAAGATATTTTTGTTATGACTAACGATATAATTCTTCCAAAAATAAAAGAAGTTGAACGAGAAATTACTAAAATCATAAAAAAAAGTGAAAATGGCAAAATAATAAAAGAGGGGATAAAAACCGTAATTATAGGAAAACCAAATGTTGGAAAAAGTAGCCTTTTAAATACTTTACTCGAAGAAGAAAAAGCCATCGTAACTGATATAGCTGGTACTACAAGAGATATCGTCGAAGGACAAATATTAATAGATGGAATATTAATTGATTTAATAGATACAGCTGGTATTAGAAAAACAGAAGATGTTGTTGAAAAAATAGGTGTAAAAAAAAGTTATGACTTAATAAATAAGGCCAACTTAATAATTTATATGTTAAATAATAATGAAGAATTAGACCAACAAGATAACGAAATTTTAGATAAAATAAAAGAAAAAAATTATATAATTATCATCAATAAAACAGATTTACCAAATAAATTAAATATTAATAATATAAAAGTCGACAAAAATAATATTATTCAAATGAGCATAAATAATAAGATAGGTATAGAAAACTTAAAAAATAAAATAAAAAATATGTTTAACTTAGACTTAATAGAACAAGAAGATTATAATTTTCTTACCAATGCCAGATCACTTGCGTTATTAAAGGAAGCAAAAAAAATAATTCCAAACATATATAAAGGTATAAATGATAATATTCCAATCGATATAGTAGAAATAGATATTAAAAAAATTTGGGAAATACTTGGAGAAATAATTGGAGAAACCTACCAAGATGAACTAATTAATCAATTATTTAGCCAATTCTGTTTAGGAAAATAATATATATATAAATAAGAATAATAAAAAAAGATTACAAAAATATTTATAAGTAAAATAATTATGTTTCTTTTTTTTTGGTAAAATAGTATAATAAAAAAGTCAAGAAGGTGTTTTATATGAATTATGAAATTATTGTTGTTGGAGGTGGACATGCTGGTTGTGAAGCAGCTCTTGCTTGCTCTAGAAAAAATCACAAAACATTATTAGTGACAGGAAATATAAAAAATATTGCCGATATGCCATGTAATCCTTCAATAGGTGGTTCAGCCAAAGGAATTGTTGTCAGAGAAATAGATGCTTTAGGTGGTGAAATGGGTATTAATGCCGATAAATCCCATTTACAAATTAAAATGTTAAACAATACCAAAGGACCAGCTGTTCAAGCTTTAAGATGTCAAGCTGATAAAATAACTTATCCTAAAAATATGCAAACAACATTAAAAAAACAAAAAAATTTAGAAATTAAAGAATCATTAGTAGAAGATTTAATAATTGAAAATAAAAAAATAACAGGAATTATCCTTGAAAACGGTGAAAAAATATATTGTAACGCTGTTATTTTGACAACTGGAACCTATTTAAAAGCCGATATAATGGTAGGAGATACTAGAAGAAGAGAAGGTCCACATGGCGAAAGACCAAGTCAATATTTAAGCGACAATTTAAAAAAATTAGGTTTCAAAATCATAAGATTAAAAACAGGTACCCCACAAAGAATAGATAAAAATTCTATAGATTTTTCAAAAACAAAGCCCGAGTATGGTGATAATATTTACCACACCTTTAGTTTTGACACCAAACCATTATATAAAATAGAAGATCAAGTGCCATGCCATTTAATTTATACCACACCACTAACTCATAAAATTATAAAAGAAAATTTAAATAAGTCGAGTATGTATGGTGGTTTAAATGATATAAAAGGTGTTGGTCCACGATATTGTCCATCAATAGAAGATAAAATTGTTAGATTTGCTGATAAAGAAAGACATCAATTATTTTTAGAACCTGAAAGTCTATATTATGATGATATCTATCTTCAAGGTTTTTCAACTAGTATGCCACATGATATTCAAGAAAAAATGGTACATAGTTTACCAGGTTTAGAAAATGCTAAAATTTTAAAATATGCCTACGCTATTGAATATGATGCCATTGATTCATTACAATTAAAGCCATCACTAGAAACAAAAATAATTGAAAATTTATATACAGCCGGTCAAATCAATGGTACCAGTGGTTATGAAGAAGCCGCATGTCAAGGTCTAATTGCGGGTATTAATGCAGCACTTAAATTAGAAAATAAAGAACCATTAATTTTAAAAAGAAATGAAGCCTACATTGGTGTATTAATTGATGATTTAATTACTAAAGGTGTAAGAGATCCTTATCGATTATTAACATCAAGAGCTGAATATCGTTTACTATTACGTCATGATAATGCTGATTTAAGATTAAGAAAAAAAGGCTATGAAGTTGGTTTAATTGATGAAGAAAGATATAAAAAATTGTTAAAAAAAGAACAAGAAATAAATGAATTAATTGATATTTTAAAAAATAACAAAATAACTCCAAAAGAAGAAATAAATAATTATTTACTAGCTTTAAATAGTACTCCAATTAAAGATGGAATAAGTCTTTATGATTTACTAAAAAGACCAGAGATAAAAATTGAAAATATAAATAAATTTATTAATGTTAAATATAACAAAGAAGTACTAGAACAAGTAGAAATAAATATTAAATATGAAGGATATATCAAAAAAGCCAATCAAGAAGCCGAAAAAATGTTAGAATTAGAAAATAAAAAAATACCATCTAATATTGATTATGATCAAATTCATAATTTAGCAAGTGAAGCAAGACAAAAATTAAAAGAAGTAAAACCAACATCAATTGGCCAAGCAATAAGAATAAGTGGAGTAAATCCAGCCGATATTTCCATTTTAATGATTTATTTGAAAAGGGGATTATAAAATGAATATAAATAACTTTATCGAAGAATTAAAAAAATTAAACATTGAAATAACTGCTGAACAATTAAATCAATTAGAAAAATATTATGAACTATTAATTGAATATAATAAAAAAATTAATTTAACGGCCATAACAGAAAAAGAACAAGTTTATTTAAAACATTTTTATGATAGTTTAACCATTAGTAAAATAATTGATATGGAAGAAATTAAAAGTTTATGTGATGTTGGAACAGGAGCCGGATTTCCTGGTTTAGTAATTAAAATATTATTTCCCAAAATTGAAGTAACATTAGTAGATTCATTGAATAAAAGGATTGAATTCTTAAATAATGTAATTAAAGAATTAAAATTAACTGGTATAAATACTTTACACACAAGAATTGAAGAATTTGGTCAAAAGACAAGAGAAAAATTCGATGTTGTCACTGCACGTGCTGTAGCACCGTTAAATATTTTGTTAGAGTATTGTATACCATTAGTAAAGGATGGGAAATATTTTATTGCTTTTAAAGGAAATATTTCCCGGGAAATATTAAATATAGAACATGCTAAAAACGAATTAAAATGTGAATTAATTTCGATAGCTGAATTTACTTTGCCAATAGAAAATAGTACTAGAACATTATTAAAATTTGAAAAACAAGGAATAACTAATAAAATATATCCAAGAATATATTCACAAATAAAGAAAAAGCCACTATAGTGGCTTTTTAATCATAAAAAAATAAAAAAAATTAAAAAAAATAATTGTAATATTTCCCAAAATATAGTATTATGGTATATAGATAAAAAATAAAGGTGGAAGGAGAATTTAATATGAACCACGAAAAAATAGTATTAGAACTAGATTTAGATGATATTTTACCAAACAGGTTCCAACCAAGATTTAAATTTCAAGAACAAGCTATAACAGAATTAGCCGAATCAATCAAAGAACATGGTGTTATTCAACCAATCCTAGTTAGAAAATTAGGTGATAAATTTGAAATAATTGCTGGTGAAAGAAGATATAAAGCTAGTGTTTTAGCTGGCAAAAAAACTATTCCAGCCATTGTTGTTGAATTAAATGATAAAGATAGTGCTGAGGTAGCTTTAATTGAAAATGTTCAAAGACAAGATTTAACACCAATCGAAGAAGCTGTATCATATAGAAAAATTTTAGATATGGGTTATTTAACACAAGAACAATTAGCTGAAAAATTAGGTAAAACACAATCTACAATTAGTAATAAATTAAGATTATTAAACCTAGATGATGATGTTCAAGAAGCATTACTAGATAATAAAATATCAGAACGTCATGCTAGATCATTATTAAAAGTAGAAAACAAACAAAAGCAAAAAGAATTACTAGGTAAAATTATTACAGAAAGACTAACTGTTAAAAAAACAGATGAGCTAATTGAAAAAGTATTGTATGGTAAAGATAATGTTGAAAATAATAATGGAACACCAAGCTTTTTTATGAATAATAGTGTCCAAGTAGAAGAACCAGCAATCCAAAGTTCTAGTGCCATCGAATTTATCAATCCCAATAATCAAGTTCTAAATTCATTCTCTAGTCAATCAAACAATAATGAAGAACTATTAGATTTTTTAAATGTTCCAAATAAAAATGACCAACAACCAGTTGTTCCACCAGAAAAAAATGAGATTGATGAAGTGCCAAATATTGAAAATATAAATATGGAACAATTACCAATTAATGATTTCCAAGCTTTTAATACATCTGAAATGCCAACTAGTCCAATCATAGAAGAAGTGGAAGAAGTTGTACCTCAAACCCATTCTATTATTGATAATCAACAAGAAATAAATGAAATTAACAAAATGATTGATAATATTCCAACCCAAATAAATCCTGGCTTTGTAGATGTCGATAGCATTGAAAAAAATGCTCAAGATATTTATGTGGAAAAACCACTAGCTAACATCGATAATCTATTAATGTCAGAAAATGCTAGTGAACCAACTACAAACTTTAATGGTGTTACAAATATAAATACCATCGATGAAGATTTAAAAAAAGTAGAAGAACCGGTTCATCAAAATAAATTTTTTACAATGATTACTCCAGAAGAAATAGAAGAAACACCAACTAATGAATTAACTACAGATAGTGAGGCATTTAATTTTATACCCCCAATTGAAACTACGCAATCATTAAATCAATTTTTAAATAATGAAGTACCAGAACAGTCACAACCATCAGTTGAAAATAATGAAAATAACGAAAATAATGAAAATAATGAAAATAATGAAAATAATAATTCAACAGATGTAACATCAGAAAGTATATTTAATGTTACACCAGAAATTCAAACTTCAAATTTAAATATAAATGAATTTTATGAACCTCCAGAAACAATCGAAGAAATAGAAGATGCACCAAAAGTCTTAAATTATCCAGAAGATAATATATTAGCTGAATCTATTAGAAAAGAAGAAAAAATTGAAGCTTCAAATACCAATTCAGCTGATATTGATACAGCAGTTGATTTAAAAACAGTCATAAATACTATTAGAAATTGTGCCGAGACTATTGAAAAATACGGTTATGCATTAGAATGTGAAGAATATGACTTTGAAGATATGTATCAAGTAATATTTAAAATTAAAAAAAACGATAAATAAAAGGAATATGAATTAAAAATATTCCTTTTATTTTAAAGAAAGGGTAACTATGAAAAAAATAATTAATTTAATGATAATTTTAATGGTTTTAAGTGGTTGTGGAAACAAAAAAAATATAGAAGAACAAAATAAAATAGACACAAGTGAATATTATAACACCTATGTCAAAACAAATAAAGAAGCAATCATTTATGAAAAATGTACTGAAGAAAATTGTTCATCAGAATACAAAGAAATAGGGAAAATTAATCAAAATTTTGAGTTATCACTAGATGGTATATTCGATGAATATTTCAAAATTAACAATTTAGATAATGAATACTATATTAAATATACAGATGTAGATAAAATAGATAACTTAACTGATATAAATAATAGATATGAAAAATATATTCCTTGGAATAAGAATATTATTACTAAAGAAATAACAAGATTTTATGATGAAAACAATCAAAATATTATTACCATAAATAAGTCATATAATTTACCTATTATTATTGATGATAGTCAAAATAATAAGTATTATGTTAAATTTATAAATAGACTTTTATATATTCCAAAAGATGATGTTATAGAAATAAAAGAAAATGAAAATACAACTGAAAAAAATATTGAAGGTATAGCTGTCTTAAATTACCATTTTATTTTTAAGCCAGAAGAAGCAACAAAATGTAATGAAATATTATGTGTTAGTGAAAAACAATTTAGTGAACATCTTCAATTTATAAAAGATAATAATTATTTTACACCAACTATGAAAGAATTAGAGATGTATATGGACGGTAAATTACAATTACCAAAAAGTGTTGTTATAACTGCTGATGATGGTGGATATGCTACAAATTTTAGAGATTTATTAGATAAATATCAATTAAATGGAACATTATTCTTAATAACTTCTTGGTTTAATCCAACTGATTTTGCAAGTGAATACCTAGAAGTTCACTCACATGGCGATAATCTACATAATACAGGAGTTTGTCCTGGTGGACAGGGAGGAGCAATCAAATGTTTACCTCACGATGAATTAATGAATGATCTTCAAACAACAAGAAATAAATTGAATGGTTCAACTGTATTTTGTTATCCATTTTACGAATATAATGATTATTCCATTCAAACTTTAAAAGAAGCAGGTTTTACTATGGCTTTTGCAGGTGAATATGATGGAGGAGATATTGTTGCCAGACCAGGCGGAAATAAATTTGAAATTCCAAGATGGGTAATGGTCAATTATACAACCATGAATGATTTTAAAACTTATTTAGAATTAAAAATAGCCTAAAAAAACATGAATAATTTCATGTTTTTTTCTATATATTATTGTCTTTTTATTGTAATAGAATAACTACTATTACCACGATAATATCCATTTTCATCAAAATCATCTTCATCATAAGTAAAAACAGTTAAAATGATATCAGAATTAATTTGTGGTGTTAAATTACTATTTGTAAGCTTAATAGAAGTAAGTAAAGTATTATCATTATATTCCAAAGGAGTAACATGACTATACCAAGCCCCAACTTCTTGATGAATATCATCATATAAATATACTTGAACATAATTATATAAATTTTCCGCATCAACTGGATTTAATATATTAGTATCAACAACTATACCATCATTCATTGTAAAATAAATATGATACCCAATTTTATAATTACTTAAATCATTATTATATAATTGATAATAATGATTCCATGTATTTACAAATAAATTTCCATCTATCTCATTTTCATTTGTAAAAAATACCTCAAAAGAACCAATATCAATATCACTTTCCCAAACTCTAACATAATTATCAATTAATTTTCTATTAGTATTTGAATTAGTAAATAGATAAAATCCCAATTTAATTGGATTATTATCAATATACTCATTTTCAACTACTTCTGGTTTATCCTCGATTTCTTCATTATTTACCTTATCATCAACCTCATTATTTTTATTAAAACAACCAGTTAACATAATAATAATCATACCTACCAACAAAATTTTTTTCATAAAAACCTCCATAATCTTAATCATTAAATAACATATTTTTATACGCAATTAATCCACTTAAAGAATGTTGAATATCATCAATTCGCATTCTAAAATTATCTTTGTAATCACTAAATCCAAATAAAGATAATTTTGGCTTATCAAAATACATTGCGACTTCTTTATCAATATAATATTTCAATAAAATATTAATATTTATTTCAATAGAATTTTTTAATTGCTCTAAATTAAATTGTTGTAATAATTCACTATTATTTTTATTTTCTAAAATATAATTATATGCTTTATAAATATTCATTAAAAATTCTAACCTTGTAGGTCCAAAAGAACTATATTTGTCAATATTATCTATATTAAAAGTATAGTTTTTAAAAGTAAATTCAATATATCTTTCATCTAAATTATTTTTTAAAAATTCTACCATTGTATAAGAAATCCATTGATCGCGATATTTTTCATAATTATTATCTATAAAAAAATCAATTGCTCCTTTAGCATGCTCAAAATATTTTTTATTATTATCAACTTCATAAAATTTAAGTAAACCAAAAGTAGCTTCTCCATCATAATATACCGTTGTATCTTTTTCTTTCAAATTAAAATTAGAGTCCAATACATCAATATAAGAACCATCTTCCTCTTGCAAATAAATAATGCCATTAGCTATTTTTCTTGCTATATCATTATATGAATTATCGTTAAAAGTTTTAGCGTATTCTGCCAACATTAAAAGTGTTAAACCATTTCCACCCAATTTAATATCATTACTAGACTTGTCAATGACAAAAATTATATCATCACTATAATTGATTAAAAAATTATCCAATAAATAATCAATTGAATTAATAATAACTTTTTTTAAATCCTCATTTGGATTTTCATTATAATATAATATTAAACTCCATACACTACCAGCATGTCTTAAAACATTATAACTATCAATTGTCTTTCCACTATTTGCGTTAATGCCATAGATAAATTTACCATTTTCTAAATTCATTGACTTTAATAAATTACCAGCATTTTTTATAACATCATCTAAATTATTTTTAATATTATTTTTTCTCTTAAAACCATTATCCCATTCTAAATTAACAAAATTATCATTTTCAAGTAACTTACTTTCAGTTAAAAAAATAGATAATTTGTCAATTTTATTTATTTTATAATAAATTTTTTTACTTTTTAAAAAATTATTTAAATTATCATAATTTATTGAATTAGAAGCATAATCAATAATTTGATGAGCCGTAATTTCTTCACTAAGAATAACTATTCTATTATTAAAAAGTGCTAGCCCATATTTAAAATTATTTTCCTTAGTAAAAGCAATCATCGACTTTAATTCATTATAAGTTATCTCCTGTACATCATAAACCTTATCCAATTTAACAAAATCATAACTATTATACTTTTTTATAATCTCCTCTTCATTTAATTTAGTTGATTTTATATTACAAACCGCTTCACTATTACCATAAGAAATAAAAGTATTATTTGTAATATCAACTTTAAAATTAAAAAAAATATAAATTAAAAATATAAAAATCATTGAGAATATAATTAATAAATACTTTTTTGTCATCTTATCCTCCTATAATCTTATAAAAATATTATATCACAACATAATATAACTATGAAACTAAAATTATTAATTATTGTTTTATCAAGTAATAAGTGCTAAAATAAAATGTATAAAACAAGGAGCAAAAAATATGTTTGAATTAATATCACAATATAAACCAAGTGGTGATCAACCACAAGCTATCGAAAAATTAGTAAATGGTCTAAAAAACGGTGAAAAACATCAAGTATTATTAGGTGCAACTGGAACAGGAAAAACTTTTACAATTGCCAATGTTATTAAAGAAATAAATAAACCAACCTTAGTTTTAGCACACAACAAAACATTAGCTGGCCAATTATATAGTGAATTAAAAGAATTATTTCCAAATAATCATGTTTGCTATTTTGTATCCTACTTCGATTATTATCAGCCAGAAGCCTATATTGCCAAAACCGATACATATATTGAAAAAGACTCGGCTATTAATGATGAAATAGATGAACTACGTCACTATGCTACCTCATCGTTACTAAATTACAATGATGTTATCGTTGTATCTTCCGTTTCCTGTATCTATGGTATCGGAGAAATTGAAGAATATCGCAACAAAATGTTAACTCTAACCGTCGATGATGAAATAAATCGTGACTATGTCCTAGAAAAATTAATTGACATGCTTTATGAAAGAAATAATTTAGACTTAAAAAGAGGTACCTTTCGTGTTCGTGGAGATGTTTTAGAATTAGTTCCTGCCAATCAACATGGTAAAGGCATCAGAGTTGAATTTTTTGGTGACACTATTGAAAAAATATCTGAATTTGATATATTAACCGGTGTTATAACTTCTAATAAAAAAGCAATCTCCATCTTTCCAGCTAGCCATTACGTAACCAGTGATGAAAAAATAAAAAAAGCTGTTGCAAATATAAAAATTGAATTAGAAGAAAGATTAAAATATTATAAAGAAGAAAATAAATTACTAGAATATCAAAGATTAATGGAGAGAACAAATTATGATATGGAAATGCTATTAGAAACAGGTACTTGTCGTGGTATTGAAAACTATTCAAGACATTTAGCGTTAAAACCACCAGGTGCCACCCCCACAACTCTAATCGATTTCTTTCAAAAAAATTTCTTAATGGTAATTGATGAATCACATGTTACAATTCCTCAAATACGTGGAATGTATAATGGTGATAGAATGCGAAAACAATCATTAGTAGATTTTGGTTTTCGCTTACCGAGTGCACTAGACAATCGTCCTTTAAAATTTGAAGAATTTGAATCAAAAATTGACCAAATAATTTATGTTTCCGCTACTCCTGGCGATTATGAAAAAGAAAAATGTCATAACCAATTTATTGAACAAATTATACGACCAACTGGTTTATTAGATCCAACAATTGAAGTCAGAAAAACAGAAGGTCAAATTGATAATTTAGTCGAAGAAATACATAAACAAATTGAAAAAAATGAAAGAGTTTTAATAACAACCTTAACCATTAGAATGGCCGAAGAATTAACAACCTATCTAAAAAATATTGATATAAAAGTAGCATATCTACATAGTGAAATAAAAACTTTAGAAAGAATGAAAATAATTAGAGATTTAAGAACAGGAAAATATGATGTATTAGTTGGTATAAATCTTCTAAGAGAAGGATTAGATATCCCAGAAGTAAGTTTAATCGCGATTATGGATGCTGATAAACAAGGATTTTTACGTAGTGAAAGAAGTTTAATTCAAACGATTGGTCGAGCAGCTAGAAATGCTAATGGACATGTTATTATGTACGCCGATATAATAAGTGATTCGATGAAAATAGCTATCGAAGAAACTGAAAGAAGAAGAAAAATTCAAGATAATTACAATAAAGAACATAATATCATTCCAAAAACGATTATTAAAGAAATAAGAGAAGTAATCAGTCTATCTGATGATCGTAAAGAAAAAGAACCAGAAGCTATGAGTCCACAAGAAAAAATAAAATTAATGCAAAAGGTTGAAACAGAAATGCGCGAAGCAGCTAAAAATTTAGATTTTGAAAGAGCAACGGAATTAAGAGATATTTTATTTGAATTACAAAGTAAATAATTTTACAAATATAGACAAAAAGTTTACAAATAATCAAAAAAATCTAAAAAATAATAATAACAAAAATAATAAAAAAGGTAATTTTATTATAAAATATATCAAAAAGATATTTTCACTGAATAAAAAAATAAAAGCCAATTCATAATAAATATGAGGAGGAAAAATAAATGGAAAGTGAAAATATAAATGCCCTAGATGAGATTCACAAAGGAGCTTGTATGGGGATAGATGCTCTAGACTTCGTTATGGATAAAGTTGAAGATGATAATTTAAAAGAAGAATTAACAAAACAATATAATAATTATCAAGAAATAGCGCACAAAATAGAAGAAATATATCCTAAATATAACAACGATGAACCACATAAAACTAATGCGATGAATAAAGTTATGACATGGTATGGTGTCGAAATGAAAACCCTAACCGATAAAAGCAATTCAAAAATTGCTGAATTACTTTTAAATGGTATAAATATGGGAATAATCGAAGGAAGGAAAATACTTAATAATAAAAAAATTGATGAAGAAGTAAATTCACTGATTTCAAAATATGTAACCATGCAAGAAACAGCGGTTGAAAACTTAAAAAAATACCTATAAAAAAATATGAACTCAAATTAAGTTCATATTTTTTCTTGCATATTTTAATATAAATGATATAATTAAAATGGAGATGAATTTAGTGAAAAATAAAAATTCAATATCTACTACAAAAAAATTTAATTCTATCTTTGATTGGATTCTTAGAATGATAGGTTATGCCTTAATTTTAATATGTATTTCAACTATACTAGGTAGTGATAAATCGATTTACATTGATCCCAGTTACTTTGGAATTTGGGGACTACTTACTGCTATTTTAATATATATTTTAAATAAAACAGTAAAACCTTTAATTGTTTGGCTAACCTTACCAATAACCGCTCTTAGTTTAGGACTTTTTTATCCTCTAATCAATGTTTTTATTTTAAAAATTGTTGATTATATACTTATGTCACACTTTAATATAACTGGTGGTATATTTATGAGTATCCTAGTTGCCATTCTAATATCTATTTTAAATATCATCATGGATAGTATTATTTTCAAAAATATATTAAGAAAGGAAGATCAAAAATGAATCCCATTTTTCTAGATTTAGGAATTATCAAAATATATTGGTACTCTGTTATGATTTTTATTGGTTTACTAATTGGTGGAATTTTAGCCTTGCAAGAAGCAAAAAAGTGGAAAATACCTGAAGATCTAATGATTAATTACTTTTTCTTTTTAGTTCCAATCGCATTGATAGGAGCTAGACTTTACTATGTTTTATTCAATTTAGATTATTATAGTAACGATTGGTTAGCTATTCTTAGAGTATGGGAAGGTGGACTTGCTATCCACGGTGGTATAATAGCTGGTATTCTATGGACACTATTTTATACAAAAAAATATAAAGTTCATTTCTTTAGAATGACAGATATAATGGTAGTAAGTCTAATTATTGGTCAAGCAATTGGTAGATGGGGAAACTTTTTTAATCAAGAAGCATATGGATCAGCCACTACCTTAGAATTTTTAACACATTTGCACATACCAAAATTTATCATTGATAACATGTATATTAATGGAACTTACTATCAACCAACTTTTCTATACGAATCACTTTGGTGTTTAATCGGTTTTATCCTATTACTAATTATAAGAAGATATCGTTACATAAAAATTGGTCAAATAACTAGTCTATATTTTATCTGGTATGGACTAGGTAGATTCTTTATTGAATCACTAAGAACTGATAGCCTAATGCTAGGAAACTTAAAAATGGCCCAAATAATTTCTATAATTATGATTATATTAGGTATATTAATGCTAATAATATTTCAAAAAAAATCAGTCTTTAAAAACCAATATAATAATCAAGAAAACGCCGAAAAAGTCAATTTTTAACACAAAAATATCTAAAAATTGTGCTGATATCGCACAATTTTTTAAATGAAACATTTTCTATAATAGAATATTAACAAAAGGAGGAAAAACATGAAAAAAAAAGTTGTCATTTTAGGTGGCGGTAATGGTTTATCAACACTTCTAAGAGGAATAAAAAACTTTCCTGTTGATATAACTGCCATTGTTACTGTCAGCGATGATGGAACTAGTACTGGGCGCTTAAGAGAAGAATTTAATATACCTGCCGTAGGTGATATTAGAAGAGTATTAGTATCCTTATCAGAAACTGAGCCATTAGTTGAAGAATTACTAAATTATCGTTTTAATACAACAAGTGATTTAAATGGTCATACCGTTGGAAATTTACTACTAACTGCTATGTCAGAAATAGCTGGAAACCTATCAGATGGGATTGAATCACTAGGCAAAGTATTAAATCTAAAAGGAAAAGTTTTACCACTCACTGAAGATAACTGTACCCTTATGGCTGAAATGCAAGATGGAAAAATAATCGAAGGAGAACATAATATTACCCAAAAACAAGGAATAATAAAAGAAGTATTCTATAAAGAAAAACCAGTAATAACCCCAGAAACAGTAAAAGCCATCAAAGAAGCCGACTTGATCGTACTAAGTATGGGTAGCCTATATACAAGCATTATTCCAAACTTAATTGTAAAAGAAATGATCGAAGAAATAGACAAAAGTCATGCCAATATTATGTACGTTTGCAATATTATGACCCAACCTGGAGAAACAGATAATTTTAAAGTAAGCGATCATATCAACACCTTAAACAAATACCTAGGTAATAAAAAAATAGATACAGTTATTGTTAACAATGGTAAAATTACTCCAGAAATAATTGAAAAATATTCCGTTCTAGAACAAAAAGATCCCGTTATTTTAGATAAAGAAAATATCGATAAAAACATAAAAATTATTGAATGTGACCTAATCGATACCACAAGTGGAAAAATTAGTCATGATGTCTTAAAATTAGGTTTTAATATATTTTCATGTACATTATAAGGAAAAAATATGTCATTTACTGCTACTATAAAATCAGAAATATGTAATATTGAAACAACAGACGCTGAAAAAATTAGTGAACTATCAGCCATCATAAAAAATATTTCATATATCGATCAAAATATAAAAATAAATACCGAAAATATAATTGTTTTTAAACATGTATATGACTTAATAGTCAATCTCTATCATATAAAACCTAAAATAACAGTTCGAAAAGGATATAATTTCAATAAAAAATACTTATATATTTTAGAAATAAATCAAAAAATTAACAATATCTTAGATGACCTAAGTATCAAAAAAAATAATCAAAAAATAAATATTCCCGAAAACTATGTAATAGATGACTTCGAACTTTTAAGAGCCTATTTAAGAGGCCTATTTATTGCCGTTGGTAGTATAAACGATCCAAAAACATCAAGATACCATTTAGAATTACTAGTAGACAATCAAGAATATGCTAACTTCATATCACAAAAAATAAACAATTACCATTTAAATAGTAAAATTATCAAAAGAGATAATAAATACATGATATATATTAAAGAAGCCGAAAAAATAAGCGATTTCTTAAGAATAATCAAAGCTAACAATGCCGTACTATACTATGAAGACATCAGAATATATCGTGATTACAAAAACATGACCAATCGTTTAAACAATTGTGAACAAGCCAATATAGATAAAATAGTTATGACAGCTAATTCACAAATAGAAGATATAGAATTAATAGAAAAAAAAGCAAGTTTAGATTTACTACCAGAAAAAATAAAAGAAGTAGCAATCTATAGAAAAAAATATCCTGAAGTTTCATTACAAGAATTAAGCAATATTATTACTTTAGAAACAGGTAATATTATTACCAAATCAGGTATATATCACCGAATAAAAAAAATTCATAATTTAGCTAATAAAATAAAAAATAAATAAAAAAATATAAATAAAACATAAAATTAACAATCTAAAAATTACTAAAAAAGTAACTAAAAATATTTACAAATAAAAAAATAAATTATATAATAAAAACATAAAAAAAGTAAATAATAATATCTAGATTAAACAAAAAAAGTTGACAATATAAAAATAAGATGTTATAATTTAAAAAAGAAATAGGGAGGTAGTATTAAAAATGAAAAAAGATTTCAAAACAAAAACTAGAGGATTTACATTAATAGAATTATTAGCAGTAATTGTAATATTAGCTGTTATTGCATTAATAGCTGTACCACAGATATTAAATATTTTAAATAGAGCAAGAAAAAGTGCAGCTGAGGATTCAACATCAGGAATAGCAAAATCAGCAGAAACATATGTAACAAATTTTATGTTGCAAAATAGTGGAGGATTCCCAGATGGTACAGTAACATTTAACTGTACAAGTAGTGGTTGTAATTTACAAACAGCATTAGATGGTTATAATACAGAAAATTTAACAAGTTTAGAATTTAAAGGAACAAAACCAACCAGTGGAACAGTAACAATCGCAGATAATGGAAAGAAAGTAACAGCAAGTAACTTAAATATAAATGGGTTTACATGTAATTATGATGGAGAGAAAGCAAGTTGTGGAGATAGTGGAGAAGTAGTAGAAGAAACTAATGGACCAACAGTAATAACAAGCGATGAATTTGCATCAAAAGGAATAACAGAAGGCTATGAAGGAGTAAAAGCAATAGTATATTTAGATCCAACGGATTTAAGTGCAACTTGTAATGAAGAAAATTTAGTTGAAATAACTGAAGGTGGTCCAAATACAGGCTGTATGAAATGGTATGCATATAAAGATGATGGAACTAATTATACCATGATAGCGGATCATAATATAACGGGTAAAGTAGCATGGAATGAGACTAATGGTACTTCAAGTACAAATTATAACGGACCAAAAGAAGTATTGGAAGCCTTAAGTACAGCAACATCAAATTGGTCAGAAAAATTGGTAGCACCAACTTCTTATACAGCAAATTGGACAGATAGAAATGGTGATAATCAAACATATACAATAAATTATGAAGACTATGGAAATAAAGCAAGATTAATAAGTGCCGAAGAGATATATGAGATAATTGGAAATGGAACTAAAGATTTGAACAGTATTTCGGATGGTTATATGGATACAAATTGTAATGGTTCAGGAAAATGTAGTACTGGAGAAAATAAATATGCATGGTTGCTTGATAATATAGAAGATTGTACAGAATATGGTTGTAATGTAGCTCAAAGTGGAAATTATGGATATTGGACATCTTCAGCGGATGCTAGTGACTCTGCTATCGCGTGGGATGTGAACGGCTATGGCTACTTGGGCTACAACTATGTCTTCTACGCTGGCGATTATGGTGTGCGCCCAGTTATAATTGTCTCAAAATCTGACCTTCTTCAATAGAAGGACATATAAAAAATAAAGGAAAAGAATAAAAAGATAAAGCAAAAAAACTAAAAACAAGGAAAAAATGTAGAGCTTGTCAAGACTAGTGTGTAAATTTATTAATTATTTTTAAATTTTATTATTAAATTGTCAAAGAACATTATT
>CANQIS010000024.1 GCA_947624115.1 uncultured Bacilli bacterium | reverse complement strand
CAATCAATCTTTAAATACTAACTAATAAAAAGATATTTTTTATTAAAATGTAAAATATAATACACTTTACACTTTTTAATTAAATTTTTATAGAAAAATATCGCTTTTTATAGTATAATTTTAAAAGGTGGTTATATGAACTATCCAAATAATAAAAAAAAGGAAGATTTAAAAATAAATTATAGCAATCGTGGCATGAATTTAGAAAATGATTTAAATGATACTAATAATTACTATCTTCAAAACCATATTGCTGTAATTCATAAAAAACCTACCCCAATTACAATTGTTTCTGTTGACTATAAATCAAGAAAAGATGCTGTTATAAAAGAAGCTTATTTTAAAACACCATCCACTACTGATTATAATGGAATATATAAAGGAAAATATATTGATTTTGAAGCTAAAGAAACTAAAAATAAAATAGGTTTTCCCTTAATTAATATTCATAAACATCAATTAGAACATTTAAAAAGTATAATAGAAGCAGGTGGAATTGCTTTTCTCATCATTAGATTTACAACATATAACGAAACTTATCTGATAGAAGCAAGCAAGTTTTTAGATTATCTTCAAAAATATAATAAAAAAACAATTCCACTTAAATTTTTTCAAGAATACGGACATATATTAAAAGAGAAGTATAATCCTCGTTTAGATTATTTAACTATTATAGATAAAATTTTTTTGAAAGGAAATGATAATGAAAAATAATATTTATAAAATTCAAAAAATATTTCTTGATAATAAAATATATCTAAGTGTTCTAATCATCAGCATAATTACATTAATTATAGGGTGTCTGGCAGTTGGATTTATACGAGCTTTTTTAATAATTATACTAATTGATAGTTGCTTTATTATAAGCGAATATATAAATACTAAAAAAAAGAAAACAGATAATATTACAACTAACGATATTAATGATACTATAGAAAGCAATAAAGTAGAATTAGAAAATAATGATAGGAGTAATGAAGTTATGACAAATAATACAAAAACAATTAAAAAGAAAAATCAAAATAATATTCAAAAAAAGAATAATACAGATAAACAAATCACCGAAGAAATAAAAACTAACAAGAAAACTAACAAAACAACTAATAGCCAAAAAGAAACTATTAAAACAGAAAAAAAACCAAAGAAAAAAATCAATTTCAAAAAAATATTAAAAATTATTTTAATCATCTGTTTTATTTTAGGAATTATAGGCTTAATTGCTGTTTGTTTCTTCTTTAAAATGATTATTGATGAAGCTCCAGATTTTGACGTTAATAATTTACTTATGAGTGAATCATCAATTATTCTCGATAGTGATGGTAATGAATATGATAAATTTGGAAATCAAAAACGTGAATTAATTACGTACGATGAATTACCAGAAGTTTTAATTGACGCAATTATAGCTACCGAAGATTCGAGATTTTTTCAACATAATGGTTTTGACTTTCCAAGATTTTTAAAAGCAAGTATTGGGCAAGCAACAGGCCACGAAGATGCTGGTGGTGCTTCCACTTTAACAATGCAAGTAATAAAAAATGCCTATACTGTAAAAAATGAAGATACTGAAGAAAAAAGTACTGGCTTTACAGGTATCAAAAGAAAATTTACTGATATTTATATGGCTATATTTAAATTAGAAAAAAAATATACTAAACAAGAAATACTAGAATTTTATGTAAATTATAACTATTTAGGAAGTGGATCTTACGGAGTTGAACAAGCAAGTCTAACCTACTTTAACAAATCAGCCAAAGATCTAAACCTTTCAGAAGCCGCTTTAATTGCTGGTTTATACCAATCACCAGGTTCATATGACCCACTTGGTGGTGACGAAAATGCTGCTAGAGCTGAACAAAGACGTCTTACAGTTTTAAATTTGATGGAAAGACATGGCTATATAACAGCTGAAGAAAAAACAATTGCTGAAAAAATGACAGTTGATAAAATTGTCGTTGGAGCACGTGCTAGACAAATTACTGAATATCAAAGTTTTAGAGATATGGTTGTCAAAGACGTTCAAGACAAAACAGGTTGGGATCCTAATACCGTTCCTTTAATTATTTATTCTACTATGAATAGATCACAACAAGACCATATTAATAAGATTATGAACGGTGAAACATTCTCATGGGAAAACGCTGCTATTCAAGCTGGAATTGCAGTTGTAGATGTTAAAACCGGTGCTATTACATCAATCGGTGGTGGACGTAATGTCAATGCTGCCAAAATATTTAATTATGCAACAGACACTGATCGACAAATTGGTTCAACTGCCAAACCACTTTATGATTATGCCCCAGCTATAGAATATAACAATGCCTCTACTTATGGACCTGTTACCGACGAACAGTATACATACTCTGGTGGTGGCGAAATAAATAACTGGGATAGCGGATACCAAGGTTTCTTAACAATGCGTGAGGCCTTAAGAGTATCAAGAAATATCCCTGCTTTAAAAACTTTCCAGCAAGTTAGTAATTCAAAAATCTATGAAATGGTTACTAATTTAGGTCTACACCCAGAATTAGAAGATGGTTACGTGCATGAAGCCCATTCAATTGGAGCCTACACTGGTGAAAGTCCTTTATCACTAGCAGCTGCTTATGCAGCCTTTGCAAATTCAGGATATTATAACGAACCATACAGTTTTACAAAAGTTGTAAGACGTGATACTGGGGAAGTTTACGAAGTAAAACCAAATTCTAGAAAAGCTATGGGTAGTGACACTGCCTATATGATTACTAGTATGTTACAAGATACTGCTTCTTGGGCATTAGGCCAATATTCAAATATAAATGGTATTAGATTTGCTGCCAAAACCGGAACAACAAATTTTGACGAAAGAAAAATGGAAATTATAGGATTACCATTTAGTGCAATAAACGATTTATGGGTTGCTGGATACGACTCAAAATATTCAATTGCCGTTTGGTATGGTTATGAACAAGTAACTACTGAAGATGTAGCTAATGGCTTCTATACTATTATGGGAAATTCTAATCATTCAAAATTATTTCAAGCAGTAGCCTCAGCAATCTTTAGTGAAGCCAACTTTGAAAGACCTTCAAATGTAACATCAGTAACAGTTGAAAAAGAAACATCACCTGCTATGCTTCCTAGCGAATTTACCCCTGATAATATGAAAATAACAGAATTATTTAAAGCTGGAACCGAACCTACTGAAGTTTCTAAAAGATACGATAAATTAAGTAACGTTACAAATTTAAAAGCAACCCAAAATGATAAAAAAATTACTCTTACTTGGACAGCTGTTAAAACTCCAGAAGCAATAGATGAAACATATTTAAAAAATTTCTTTAACAGAATATATACCAATCCTGATTTCCAATCATCAAAATTACAAGATAGAATATGGTATAATGAAAATAATATTGGAACTCTTGGTTATAATATATATTTAAAAGATAGTGATGGTACATTAAAGCTTATTGATTTTACTAAAGATACAACTTACACACATCAACTAGAAACAACCGCAGCTAAAGATGTAACTTATGTAGTCAAAACTTGTTATTCAATCTTCAAAGCAAATATGAGTTCAGGAATTGAAGTCAAATTAAATGTTAAAGCTAATACAACTGATGTCAAAGTTACTTTAACAACCGATAGCACCATTTCCTTAAAAATTGGAGCACAATATACTGAACCAACAACCCCAGTTAAAGTTACAGAAGACAATAAAGACGTAACTAACAAAGCAACTATAAAAATAGATTCAATAACAAAAAAATCTGACAATAGTAAAATCAGTTCAGTTAGTAATATTGTTACAAGCAAAGCTGAAACATATGAAATCAAATATTCAGTTAGCTATAATGGAAATACCTACTCTATTGTAAAAACAATAAAAATAGCTTAAAGATAGTTTTCAAAAAACTATCTTTTTTTTCAAAATTTATGTCAATCAAACAACTCCATTTTTACATTAAACATAAACTATATTGAAAAGGAGGTTAAAAATGAATAATTGTCCAAATGAAAATATTGATTGTGTATATCAAGAAGCCTTAAACAAAATTAAACACGATCAAAAATATAAACCAACTTGTTGTACAATTATTGGACCTACCGGACCTGCCGGTCCGACTGGACCTACTGGGCCTGCCACCATCACCGTTGGAACTACAACCATAGGTCAACCAGGTTCAAATCCATCAGTTACTAACGTAGGAACAAATCAAAATACCATTTTAAATTTTGTTATTCCTGCTGGACCTACTGGGCCTACTGGTGCTACAGGTATAACAGGGCCTATTGGACCAACTGGACCAACTGGGGCAACTGGACCAGCTCCAACTATCACAATTGCTAACACAATAACAGGAACACCAGGCAGTCAAGCTGATGTAAGTATTTCTGGTACTGATGGCGAATATGAATTAACATTCACTGTTCCTCAAGGTCCAACCGGTCCAACTTATGGTTTAAGTGCTTATGGTGGGTTATATAATGGAAATCAAACCGTTACCACACAACAACCAACAACTGCCACTCCTATTCCACTAGGAACAACCATGCCTACAAAAAATGTTACCGCAGAATCTAATCAATTAACCGTTTTAGATGATGGTACATACAGAATATCATATACAGTAATATTATCACCAAATACAACTGGAGGTAATATCGAAGTCTATGCTAGAAACACAGAAGAAGAAATTGAACCATCAAGTCTAACATACAACGTAACACAAAGTAGTGTTCAAACATACACTAATAGTATTATTTATGAATTACAAGAAGACGATCAAATTGATTTAGCTCTCGAAACAGCAGCTGCCGAAGGTGTAACTGTATCCTATGCTAATTTAACTGTTGAAAAATTAGATACATCAAATATAGTACCAGGTGCATAATATAATTTGCATAAAAACTGCTAATTAGCAGTTTTTCTATTAAATTTCATTCAAAAAATATTAACTAAACTCATTAACATCATTTTATACATTATTTAATAATTTAAAAACATTTAAGTATATACCTAAATAATTTAGCTCATTTTATATCAGCATTTAAAGTTACATATAAATATATAATTCATAAAATATACGAGGAGGTAATTATGAAAAAATATAAAATAATTGTATACGCAATATCGAAAAACGAAGAAAAATTTGTAGATAGATGGGTAAACTCAATGAAAGAAGCTGATGATATATATGTTCTAGATACAGGTTCAACTGACAAAACAGTAGAAAAATTAAAAGAATTAGGTGTCAAAGTAAAACAAGAAAAAATTGAACCTTGGCGATTTGATACCGCTCGCAATCATTCATTAGAACTAGTACCAAATGAGTGTGATATTTGTGTCTGTACAGATTTAGACGAAGTATTCGAACCAGGTTGGAGAAACGAATTAGAAAATATCTGGAATAATGATATATCAAGAATTAAATATAACTATAATTGGAGCTTAGATGAAAACAACCACCCAACTGTAAATTTTTATAGCGATAAAATTCACACAAGAAATGAATATATTTGGACCCACCCTGTTCACGAAGTCTTAACATATACAGGACATCATCAAGAAAAATTTCTTATTGACGATAAAATTGTTTTAAATCATTATCCAGATAGAGAAAAATCAAGAAGTGGATACTTGCCACTATTAGAACTATCCGTCAAAGAAGATCCAGAAGATGATCGAAATGTCCACTATTTAGGCCGTGAATATATGTATTATGGTCGTTGGAACGATTGTATAGACACTTTAATTTATCATTTAAAATTAAAAAAAGCTACATGGAAAGATGAAAGATCAGCATCTATGCGTTTTATTGCGAGAGCCTATCAAAATCTAAATAGAATTGATGAAGCTAAAATGTGGTTAGATAAGGCCATAATCGAAACACCATATCTAAGAGAACCATACGTTGAAAGAGCCATTTTAGAATATAATCAAAAAAATTGGAGCGAAGTTGAAAAATATTGTAAAGAAGCATTAAAAATTATTAATCGCGAAAAAACATATATAAATGAAGTTTTTAGTTGGGATCATACTATTTATGACTTACTCTCAATTAGTAAATTTTATCAAAATGATTTACAAGAAGCATTAAAATACTCAAATCAAGCATTACAAATATCTCCAAATAATGAAAGATTAATTAAAAATAACAATATTATCAAAGACGCAATCCAAAAAACAACCAATTACAAAAAAGATTGATACTATTACCAATCTTTTTTTACTATTTTAATATTTTTTCTTTTTTTACTAACTTTTTCATTCCTTCATTATATAAATTATTTAAATCATAATCAAAATCAAAATTATGTTCAAACAATTTATTTATATTATTTTTATATAAATTATACAATTCAAATTGATAACTTAAAGCAATGATATATTTATAATAATAATTAATATTCTGACCATATTTAAGCATTTTTTCTCTTTGAAACTCATTAAATCTTTTTAAATATTTACGCTTAAAATTAGCAATATAAAATCTTTCCATAACAATTGGAATACATTCTTCAAATGGATCATCAACATCTTTATTACCAATATGCAAATCTATCACAATCGCATGAGATATTTCATGAATATTCATAAGCATACTTTCCAAATTAATAACCTCTGGTAAATACAAATTATATCCCTTTATAATATTATTACAATCTAAAACTTTAAAACAACCTATAAATTTTTTAATATTACTATCAAACATTATATTATTTTTACATATCACTTTAGAATTTTTTAAAATTTTGGAAAGATTAATATCAAAAGTTGAAAAAAAACGTTCTAAGGCTCTTTCATCAACAAATATATTATTAAAATCCATATAAACCTCCATTATACAGAACAAAATCCAAAACAAGTTTTAATATTTAAGTTCACACTTAAATGTTTCTGTTTCAAAGAATCGTTACCTACCTGCTAAAGCAGACTTAAAATAAATGCTACATTTTTATTTCACTTTATATATAACTTATACGTATTATTATCAGGTTATAGAAAATTCCTAATAAATAAAAAATTATTTATATACCTTTATTTTATTATATAAATTTAACGCATCTTTAATAGTAATACTTTCATCATAATTAGATAAATGACTTTTAGATAATAACTCTTCAAAAGGAAACAAAACTTCACAACCACTATTATCACCATTAACAAAACCAGATAAAGAACTAGAAGCAACACTATTATATATTCTGTTATCATGTAAATTTAACAAACTATTTTTATATTTTAAAAGTAAACATTTATAAATCGAATAATTATAACTATTAATTTTATTATTTATATACTTTTTTGTTTGCAATTTTCCTGTCAATAAAGCACTACTTTTTTCTAACATATAATTTTGTGGTATATTTACACATTTAAAATAATCATCTACATAACTATCACAAATATAAACATTTCCAACTACAAAATCAGATGGTGAATATAGCAAATTATTATATAAATACTCGATTGAATTATTACATTTATTATCAACCAATGTTCTAAAAGTGTAAAAAGCTTCAAAAATATTCATCATTGGCATAATATCTAAATCAGATGGAATTAACTCTAAAAAAGGAGTCAAATTTTTAATTCGATTCTGTTGTGATAAATCATACTCATATTTATTATGAAGACATAACAATTTATCACCTAAACGATAAAATAACACTAAAAAACTAACATGCTTAAATCTATTATCATAACTTAAATACTCACTATTATGACATATAATCCCTTTATTTCTTTGTTTATTTAGTAACCCTCTCATTTCTTGAAAATCATAATTCAAATTATCACCAACTAACGGAATAATAAATGTTAATTCACCAATATAAAGATTCTTAATCTCATAATATACAGTTTGTTGCATTCATCATTCCTCCAAATCAAATAAAATCTAAAAAAATTGACACCATTGTCAACTTTATAAAAACTAAAATTGGTAGTCTGCACGGGATTTGAACCCGTACATATATGCTTGAGAGGCATACGTGTTAACCCTTTCACCAGCAGACCAAAATCTAAAAATGGCTGCCTCAGCTAGATTCGAACTAGCGATCATGGAGTCAGAGTCCAATGCCTTACCACTTGGCTATGAGGCAACAACCAGTCAATATTCATTTTACTACATGTAAAAAATAAATTCAACTCATTTTTTAATTTTTCATAAAAAACTTATTAAAACCAATTTATATATAATATAAGACATTTGAACAACACCAAAAACTACTAATATTTTTTTATTAGTAGTTTAAAATTTATTTTCCAATAATTCTTCGCATTCTTCTAACCATGCCCTTTTTAATTCTAACTAGCTTTCTCACAAAAGGACTTGTTTCCCTAACATAAGGTACTGGTACCATCATTTGAGATACTTCCATTACCTCATCAGATGGTAAAACTGGCTCTTTATTATAAATCTTTTCTAATTTTTCATCAGATTTATACTCTTTATTAAACATTTTATCAACACTATCAAGAAATTGTTCATAACCTTTTTCCAAAGGATAAGATTTCATATATTTTATTCCATTTTTAGACATATTTTCTGCTAACTTTTTATCATCAAGAATTCTAAGTAAAGCAGTTGCAATTGCCTCAGGCGTAGAATCAGCCAATAATATTCCACTATCAGGCATATCATAAAGATTATTTTCCTTATATAAATCTACTACTGGTAAACCTGCTGCCATCATTTCAAAAGGAATTCTTGATGGATTAGAAGCACTTATACATAAACCAACACTACATTTATTATATAATTCATTACATTGATCAAGTTTAATTATATGAAGATTTTCACATTCAACTGCTGTTGTATTATCAGGTGAACCATATAAATAAATTTTAACATCAGGTCTTAACTCTTTAACAATTTTCAAAGCTGCTAATCCCAAATTAGAACATCTTCTTGGCTTTTCTGGTTGAAAAATAAAACATATTGCCTTTTCTCGTTCCATGTCAAGTGGCTTATAAATATTTAAATCAGCACAAAAATCAAAATAACGCATATTCATATTATATTCATTATGTAGTTTATAAGCCAACCACTTACCAATGCTTACACCTTTAAAATTATATTTATAAGAATTTTCCATTGTTATATATGTTTCACCCATTGGCATAAACCATGGTTCAAAATCTTGAATAAAATAAGCTTTATTCTTGCAATTACAATACTTAACAAATTCTGGAGTCGCAATCGCATGAGTTGCAAATACTAAATCATAATCACGACGCAAAAGTGCACCAATATAAACATCACATAAACATTCACCAAAATAATCTATAATTGTTTTTTTCATCTCTTGTGAAGTCGAAACAAAATCTTCTTCTAAATATAAATCACAAATATAGCCTTTTTTTACTAACATATTCGCATTTTGAATTATTGTTCTATGTCCCCCAGAACCTTTAATAGGTTTTGGAATAAACCAAGCTATTCTCTTTGTTACCATTCTACAATCACTCTCTTTATAATTTTTACTTTTAAAATATTTATTTAAAACACCCAAATGTGAAATTTTTAAATATCCTTGTGGCCAAGTCGAATCAATTAAATCTTTTCTAAAATTATTTCTAAATTTACTAGAAAAAGGTGATTTTAATAATAATCCATATTTAAATTTACGTCTTTTATCAATATAAGCTCCAACTCCAAATTCTTCATTATGTTTTAAATTAAAATAAGCTTCTGCAACATATTTATTTGGATTAAATATTATCTCACTTAATATTTCAAATATTTTACTATCCGAATAATTTAAAAACTCAGAATTATTAATATTTTCGACAATTCCTTTCTGTAAATACTGCATATAATTATTATAGCTTTCATTTTCAATCTCATCAATTTTTCTAATTGCTTCAGCCCCATTAGAAGTATAACCTACAACACTACCATTTGGACTATTACAAATCATCTCTAATGGTGTTACATTATCTATATATTTTTCACCACCATTATATTGATTTAAAAAACCATATTTAAAAACATTTTTAGGTTGAATATTAAAAAATTTATTTAAACCCAAATAATAACCATAAATAGTTGTATTATCCAAAATATAACTTATATTATCTTGGATTGTACCACGCCAACCAATATCAACAATTGCTATTCGTTGCTTAATATTTTCTAAACCTTTATGTTTAAAATACTTTAAAATTATCTCTTTGCGTTTATTAATTTCCGTATTAATATATTCAATAAATTGCCTATCATCAAACAATTTTTTAACTCTTATATCATTGTAAGGTCTATATATTTCTTCATTAATTGATAAATCATATTTATCTAAATATTTAACAATATCATCAACTTTAATATCCAAAGATTTACAAAATGACGACATACTTTGAAAACTATACAAATTCCAAATTCTTCGCATTTCATTTACAGAAACCTCCGTAATTGAAGGACAAAAAGTTGCAACTCTACTTACCTCCAATACCTCTAATTCTAAATTTCTGTCATCGTTAATTTTATCAGCTAAAATTTTAAAAAACTCACCTTCACGTGTAAAAAAATATATTTTTTTAATTTTTTTCTCCTTACAATCATCCAAAATCCATTTAATAAATCTATAGAAGAAATAGCTATATTCTTTTCCTTGATCAATTAAATTTTTATGATACTCTATCTTATGACTAACTTGTTTATTAATTTTAATTTTTTTATTATCTATCTTCTCTATCTCATAAAATTCATTCAATATTATTTTAACTAATTTTCTATATAAATTAAAATCATTATCTTTAAAATCAAATCTATCATTAAACAAAACTTCGTGTTTATTTTTAGCCAATATATTATTGTCATTAATATAAACTTGTATTTCTGATTTACTATCACTTACAATTGATATATCTGTTTTCAAAAAAATCTCTCTATTTATTTCTTTAAATCTTGGTAAAAATAAATTATTTTTATCTTCAATATAAATTTTTTTATAATGATTTAAAAATAAATACCATATAAAATTATAACAATTTTTAAATAATTTTAATTCAATATTATAATATTTATTATCGATAATAGAATATAAATTTTTTTGAAAAGAATCAAATTTATGTTTTTCAACATCCTTGTCATAATAATCAACTATTCCCTTATGACAAATTTGAAAAGCAGTAATACCATTATTTTTAGCCACTTTATGATCAGCATATAAATTATCACCAATCATTAAAACATTATTACTATCTACCTTTAAATCATCTAAAACATATTTATACAAAGAACCTGTTCTTTTAGATTTATAATACTCACAAGATACATAAATATCATCAAAATACTTTAATATACTGTGATAAGAAAATATCTCTTTTAACATCTCCTTTGATAAATACATATCCGAAATACATATTACTTTCTTATTTTTAGCTTTACAATATTCCAATAATTCTAATGTATCAGCTTGAACAAATTGAACACTTTTCTCAATTCCCACCTCTAAATTTATACAAGAATCTAAGAATTCATCAAACGTTATTGCTATCAACTTTTGTTCTATTAAATAATCATATAAATTCTTAACTAAATCTTTATATTGAAATTCCTCATCACCGTAATCAATTTTACTTTTATCACAAAGAGATTTCTCATAACTGCATCTTAAATCATACAAACTCTCAGAACTTATTTTTAATTTATACATATCCTTCAAATACTTGACAAACAATTTCTTAGTATAATCTGGATAACACTTTCTTGATACAATTGTATCGAATATATCAAAACAAATTAAATCTTTTTTATCAATTAATTTTTTTATCTGTTCTATCATAATGACTACACCTTCCATATCTTATATTATAACACATAAAAAATTATTTAAACTATTTTATTGATTGCTCAAATAATAATCTTTCTTTTATATTAAAAACCATTCTATATAATTTAGTACTAAACTTTTTAAACAATTTATTTTGAGATATTTTATAAAATAATAAATTTACAAAATAATCAATCGTCATACATACCATAAATATAATAACTGAAAAGCAAAATATATCAATTATTGTCATAATACTATAATTAGTAGTATTAAAACCTAAAAAATTATATAAAACACTTCTAACCAAATAATTATCATGTAATAAATAAATTCCAAATGTTAAATTAGCAATATCATTAATTAATTTACTTTTTATTTTAAATGTACCAAATAATTGGAAAAACGCAATTGAAGCCACAATAACTAATGGATTATCATAAGCTACTATTCGACTTGTAAGCATAGATCCTACATTTATAGAATATTTACTTAATTTAACCCCACAAACATAAATAATAAAATTTAATAAACAACTAATTACAAAAATTCTCATTAACTTTAACGTATTTTTATTTACATCAATAGGATAATTTCTCAAATAAGCACCTATCAAATATAAGAAAACAAAATTTTGAATTGAATAACCATCGTTATTAAAAAAGAATAATTCATTCGTAATTGTAGGTAATAAAGAAAATAATAAACCATAAACAATTAAAAAATATCGAAATTCCTTTTTATCAAAACAACCTATCAATTTATTCAAAAAAGGACTTAACAAATATAAAACCAAATACAATTTAAAAAACCAAGCATCATCAGTAATAAGTGGTATAGGCAATAAATTATAAATAATTTCTAATTTACCAAATAATCGACTACTAAATAATAAAAATAATAATAAAATAATAACTCTATAAAACCAAGCTTTATTATTTAAAAATAATAATTTTTTTAAATTAATTTTATTCTTACATTGAAAATAACCAGTAATTAAAATAAAACAATTAACATGAACTGTTAAAAATGTCGATAGGCAATTAAAAAAAACTTTAGAAAAACCATAACTATTATTAAGTACACCACCATGGCATAATATATGCCACATTATAATCATTAACATTGCAACAATTTTTAATAATTCATAATTAGAATCTCTTGCTTTTAACATAATATCAACCTCGTATAAAACTATTTAAAAATACGATAGATATCACAATAAAACTTTGCCAACCCTTTATTCTTTTCAATTAATAACTTTAATTTATTTTTTTTATAATATAAATTTAAACGCCAATTAGGAAATTTACTATCCAAAAAATCATAAGCTTCATCTATAAATTTATTAGCGATAACCCGATTCTTTTGATACCTTTGTTGTATTATATACATTGTTAAACGATATATAAAATAATATTCAAATTCCATTGCGTAACTACTTAAAAGACCATTATCCATAAAAAATAAATATTGTTTATTTAATATTTTTAAAATATCAAAAACTTTATCGTCCATTATGGTTGTTTCACTATTATTTCTAACCAAATAATAATTATAACATTTATTAATTTTACCAATCTTCTGCACACTACATAATATTTGTGGTAATATAGCAAAATCCTCATATTTAATAACTGGAAATTCAAATTTATTAAATATTTCACGTTTATATAATTTATTCCAAGGTGCATAATTAATTTCAAATATCAATTTAGGATTATCTTTAATACTACTAATTTTAAAATCAGGTGTTCTAACTTCCTCAATTCTTTTACTATTTTCAAAATATTTATAAAAATCCCAAACTACAATATCTAAATCATTAAGTGACGCAAATTCATAACCATCTAAAAATACATTAACATCTACATAATCATCACTATCAATAAAAGCTATATATTGACCTTTGGCTTTTGTTATTCCAAAATTTCTTGTTTTACTAATACCTAAATTTTTATTTTTAAATCCTTTAATTAAATTTGGATACTTTTTTATATAGTCATCAATTATATCTTGTGAATTATCACTAGATCCATCATTAACAACTATAATTTCTATTTCTTTTAATGTCTGATTTACCAAACTATCTAAGCATTTTTCTAAATAACTAGCAGTATTATAAACAGGAACAATTATACTAACTTTTACCATATTATCACCTAAAATAACATTAAATATAATCTAATACTAAAACCTAATAATATTTTTTTTAATCTCCTAAAAAAAGTATTATCAATGACTAGTTGACTAACATTACGTTTTTTAATCTCTTTAACATAATTATTAAAATCATTTTTCTTTAGTGATTTAGCCTTCATTAACACACCATTAGCTATATAACTTTTAAAATAATTTTGTACTACTAAATCCACATTATTTAAATTATTAACACTTGCCAATAAATAATCAAAATGATCTAAATAATCATTAGCCATTTTTACTTTTTTTTCATACAGATTATTACGAGTAATACTGTTAGAAGAAACATAATAATAATATAAAATATTACTAATAACTAAACAAGATTGTGCTTTTAATAAAATTAAAGGAGTCAAACCAAAATCTTCATGAATTTTTCCTTTCATATATTTAAAATTATTATTGATAAAAAAATCACGATTATACGCATATAGCCATGCCATTTCAAAAGGAATTTTTTGTTCACATAATTTCAAAAAGACATTTCCTCCATTATCATTAAAACCCATATTAATACTTTTATCAGTAACAAGACCTTCATCATTTACTTCAGCATAATTAAATTTAACTAAATCATAATCACCATTCAATAAATGGCTATCCAAAATATTTAACATATCAACAGATACATAATCATCACTGTCAACAAAAATTAAATATTTACCACTTGCCTTTAATACACCAAAATTTCTAGCATCAGATAAACCACCATTATTTTTTTTATAACATTTAATAACATTATACTTTTTTTGATACTCATCAATTATACTCTGACTATTATCAGTTGAACCATCATTTACCAATATAATTTCATAATTGTCATAATTTTGATTTACTAAGCTATCTAAACATCTATTTAAATATTTTTCAACATTATAAATAGGAACAATTATACTAAACTTATACATTTAAAATATCCTCGTTTAAATCTCTTCAGCAAAATTTCTTTCACATTTTTTAAATATAATATATCCTACTACTAATAAAACAATCACAAAACCAAATAATATTAACAATCCATTAAGTTGTGGTGATACTTGATAATATAAAATATCACGATATGCATTAATAATTGGTGTCATTGGATTTAAATTATATATTAACTGATATTTAGTAGGAATTAAATCAGCAGAATATAAAACTGGTGTCAAATAAAACCATAACATCATTATTGCGTTAATAACATACTCTAAATCACGTAAATAAACAGTTATTGAAGATAAAATAAATGACATAGCTAATGTTAATAAATATTGAATTAAAATTATTAATGGTAAATATAAAATATAAACACTAAAACCTACACCACTAATTAATAAAGCCCCTAAAATCAAAACACAAGAAATAATAAAATTAACTAAACCACTAGTAACAATCGATATAGGCAAAATAATTCTTGGAAAATATACTTTTTTGACAATATTCGCATTATTAACAATAATTGGAGCAGCACTTCCTACTACAGACGCAAAAAAATTCCAAGGAATTAAAGCAACTATCATAAAAGTAGTATAATGCTCTACATCAACTCTTAAAATAAATGGAAAAACTAATGCATAAACTAATAATTGTAATAAAGGATTAATAAAAGACCATAATACACCTAAAGAAGACTTTTTATATTTTCCTCTAAACTCTTTTTTTATATTTGTTTTCAATAATTCCCTATATTGATATAATTCTTTAAATATACTCATATTCTCACCTATGCACATTCCTTTAAATACTCATCGACAACTTTTTTAGATCGATCATCTAATTTTACTCTACCATTATATAACCAAATAGCTCTATCACATAAATTTCTTACCGCATTCATATCATGAGTTACAATTACAATAGTCTTTCCTTCTTTTTTTAATTCACGCAATTTTTCAAAACACTTATCTTGAAAATGTTGATCACCAACTGCTAAAATCTCATCAATTAATAAAATATCAGCATCAACATTTATCGCAACTGAAAAAGCAAGTCTCATATACATACCAGATGAATACGTTCTAACAGGATTATCAATAAAAGTTCCTAATTCCGAAAATTCAATAATTTTATCAATTCTCTTATCAATTTCTACACGTGTTAAGCCAAAAATCGATGCATTAAAATAAATATTTTCACGTCCAGAAAAATCAGGATGAAAACCAGCTCCTAATTCAAGCAAAGAAGTAAGTTTTCCATTAATTATAATTTTACCTTTATTTGGATAAATAATCTTTGTCATCAATTTTAATAATGTAGATTTACCACTACCATTTACACCTATCAAAGCAACCGTTTCACCTTTTTTTATTGTTAATCTTATATCACTTAAGATCTCTTTCTTTTCATAATTATTTCTTTTCCTAAACAAAATTCGTTCTTTTAAAGTTGTTGCCTTATCGTAATATAACTTAAAGCTTTTATCAACATCATCAACTATGATAGCGTTCTCATTATTATTTTTACTCATTCATAACCCTCCTACATTTCTAATTCCATTTTAACATATATTTACAATAAAACAAAGCATTTTAATAATTAAAAGCAAAAAAAGACAATTATATCTTGCCTTTTTAGTAATATAAATTTATTTTATAAGATCAGATTTTCTGACTATTATAACTGGGCGAAGGCCACAATCACCATCATCGTTAGTATCACGTTCTAATAAATCGCCAGTTCCAAAGACAACAAAGGATGTATCAGAATGAGTAGCTTTCGTTGAAGTCCAATAACCACCAGTTCCAGATGATTCTACATTACAACCATTAGTAGTACATCCTTCTGTATTATCAAACAACCATGCATATTTATTTTCTCCAATGCTACAATCAATAGCACCACAAGTTGGATCTAAATTAGGAATATATTGTAATTCTTGTGTTGATAAAACAATACCTTTTACAATTTTAGTTATTTCTTCTGCACTTATTAATCTTGATTTATTTCCATAATTTGCATAATTTATTGTATATGTTTGATTAAAACCATTGCTATCTGTCCAACTTGCTGTATATGTACCTGGTGCTACTAATATATTATCCCAGTTTGATGTTGCTTTTTGTAATTTTTCTAATGCTGTAATTGGGCCTTTCGTATTATCTAAAGTTAAATACCATTTTACGTTATTCGTTATATTATGATCAGCTATCATGGTATATGTTTGTGCATCTTCCTTATAGGCATACCATTTCATACAACCTGTATTTGTCCCTGTTGTACTTACCGAATTTTTTTCATTACATTCTTTTGTTAAATCGGTCGGATCTAAATAAATAATAGCTAATACTCCTTCATATCCCCCTATTATTCCTTTTGATGCAAATTCTTCTTTTTTTATAACTGTTCCGCCAAATTTTGGTTCTATGTACTCTGTTTCACACCAACTTTTTTCTCCATCATAATTACAATAATATCCATTTATTTCTAAATTACTTGCTGTTACTTTATTTCCGCCTTCTGTTATTGTTACTGTTCCTCCTGTTGGTTTTGCTCCTTGAAATCCTAATTGTTCTAATTTTGTTATATTATAATCTGTTAATTCTGTTTGTAATTTACATCCTTCTTTACTACATTCAAATGTTACTGTTTCTTCTGGAAAGCCTCCATAATTTTTCATCATAAAATCTTGTACATATTTATCGGCTGATTTTGCTATTGAAAGTGCAGAACTCTCAGCTGCACTTTTTCTTGCACTACTTAATATATTTAATATCTGTGGTACTGCTATTAAAGCAATTACGGCTAATATTACTATTACTGCTAACAATTCTATTAACGTAAATCCTCTTTTTTTATTATTATTTCTCATCATAATTCAAATACCTCCTATTCATTATGATATTTAAATTATAACGTATTTGAAGAACAATTGCAATACCTATTCTTATTTTATTTACATTAAAATAAACACATTTTTTAATTCATGTGTTTATTCTTTTTTATTAAACTAAATTATTTTAGATCGTTTATTTCATCGATTGTTAAATCTGTTATATTAGATATAATATTTATATCATAATTTTGATCTAATAATTTTTTTGCAATTTCTAAATTTCGTTCATTTTTGCCTTCATTTTTTGACTCAATTTTTGCTTCTTCAAGATAAGTATTATATTCTAGTTCTCTTTTCGATAAATCTGTATATAATTCTACATATTCATCATCACTACATAAATCATTAATTTCTTCCATTAATTTTTCACTTGTATCCCTTTCCATAAATTCTTCACTTAATAATTCACTTAATTCTTTTTCATCTTTTGCTAGAAAGATCGCACACCATCTTGCTAGATTACTTCTTTCTTCCCAATTGTACCACTTTTGCTTTCCTGTTACAAGTGAAATCATGTGTATTTCCATTTT